>NZ_PSWH01000004.1:0-149172 GCF_002932105.1 Rathayibacter sp. AY1C1
CCCCCCGCCCCCGCCCCCGACTCCGAGGCGCCGACCGGCCCCGAGGGCGGCGACCCGCGGGGAGACCGGCCGTGATCCCGCTCGGCCGGGTCCCCGACGCGCACGCCTGCTCCCGAGCGGGCTGCCCGCGGACGGCGACGTTCGCGATCGAGTGGCGGAACCCGAGGATCCACGCGGAGGACCGTCGGAAGACCTGGCTGGCCTGCGGCGAGCACCGGGAGTTCCTGCGCGAGTTCCTCCTCGCCCGCGACTTCCCGCTCGAGGTGAAGCCGCTCTACACGGTCGACCGCGGAGCGGAACGATGAGCGGCGACGCGCCCCGTCCCTCCTGGCGCTTCGTCTTCTCGCGACGCTGGTTCGGCTATCTCGCTCTCGCGATCGTCTTCGCCGTCGCCTGCGTGCTGCTCTCGCGCTGGCAGGTCGCGCGGCTCGACCAGGCCGCCTCGACCAACCGGCTGGTCACCGCGAACTGGACCGCCGACCCGGTGGCGCTCGACGGGCTGCTCCCCGCCGACTCCACGTGGGACGACGCGCTCGAGTACCGCCCGGTCGAGGTCACCGGCGTCTACGAGACGCAGGGGCAGACCCTCGTCCGCAACCGGCCCTACAACGGCAACCCCGGCTTCGAGATCCTGACGCCGCTGCGGCTCGACGACGGCAGCGTGTTCGTCGTCGACCGCGGCTGGGTCCCCGTCGGCTCGACCCAGGACTCCCCCGACGCGATCCCCGCGCCGCCCGAGGGGGAGGTGACCGTCGTCGCCCGCCTGAAGCCCGCGGAGGGACGGATCGACGGACGCTCCGCACCGGCCGGCCAGATCGCCACGATCCAGCTCGATGACCTGTCGACGCAGCTGGACGAGCCCCTGCGGACCTCGGCGTACGGCCTGCTGGTCGCCGAGGCGCCGGCGCCGGTCGACGCTCCCCCGCTGGCCGCGATCAAGCCGGTCGCCGACGAGGGCCTGCACATCAGCTACGCCGTCCAGTGGGTGTTGTTCGCCGTCATGGGCTTCGGCGGGCTCGGCTGGGCGATCCGCCACGAGTACCGCATCCGCAACGCCGACGACCCCGAGGTCGTCGCGGCCGAGGAGCGGCGCGAGGAGCGCCGCCGACGCCGCGGCCGCAGCGACTCCGAGGTCGAGGACGAGCTGCTCGACGCCCGCTAGGCGAGCGTGATCAGGTCGAGGTAGTCGGCCGCCCAGTGGTCCTCGGTGCCCTCCGGCATGATCAGGACGCGCTCGGGGTTCAGCGCCTCGACGGCTCCCTCGTCGTGGCTGACCAGGACGACCGCGCCCTCGTAGTGCGCGAGCGCGTCGAGGATCTCCTCGCGGCTCGCGGGGTCGAGGTTGTTGGTGGGCTCGTCGAGCAGGAGCACGTTCGCGCCCGAGACCACGATCATCGCCAGGGCGAGACGGGTCTTCTCTCCGCCGGAGAGGACCCCGGCCGGCTTGTGCGAGTCGTCCCCGGTGAACAGGAACGAGCCGAGGACCCGGCGCGCCTCGGTCTCGGTGAGGTTCGGGCTGGAGGAGACCATGTTCTCGAGCACCGAGCGCTTGACGTCGATCGTCTCGTGCTCCTGCGCGTAGTAGCCGATCCGGAGGCCGTGCCCGGCCTCGATCACTCCGGTGTCGGGCTGGTCCACGCCGCCCAGGATGCGCAGGAGCGTCGTCTTGCCCGCTCCGTTGAGCCCCAGGATGACGACCTTGGAGCCGCGGTCGATCGCGAGGTCGACGGCGGTGAAGATCTCGAGCGAGCCGTAGCTCTTCGACAGGTTCTGAGCCTGCAGAGGGGTGCGACCGCAGGCGGACGGGGTCGGGAACCGGAGCTTCGCGACGCGGTCGACCGCGCGGACCTCCTCGAGCCCGCTGAGCATGCGCTCGGCACGCGCGACCATCTGGTGCGCCGCTGCGGCCTTCGAGGCCTTCGCGCCGAACTTCGCGGCCTGCAGCTGGAGGGCGCCGGCCTTTTTCTCGACGTTGACCCGCTCCTTCTTGCGGCGCTCCTCGTCGGCGGCGCGCTGGCGCTGGTAGTTCTTCCAGTTCATGTTGTAGACGTCGATGACCTGGCGATTGGCGTCGAGGTAGAAGACGCGGTTCACGGTCTCGCCGACCAGCTCGATGTCGTGGCTGATCACGATGAAGCCGCCGCGGTAGTTCTTAAGGAACTCGCGGAGCCAGACGACGGAGTCGGCGTCGAGGTGGTTCGTCGGCTCGTCGAGGATCAGCGTGCTCGCGTCGGAGAAGAGGATGCGCGCGAGCTCGATGCGGCGCCGCTGGCCACCGGAGAGCGTCTTGAGCGGCTGGTCGAGGATCCGGTCGGGGAGGTTGAGGTTGCTCGCGATCGACGCGGCCTCCGCCTCAGCCGCGTATCCGCCGAGGGAGAGGAAGCGGTCCGTGAGGTTGCCGTACTTCTTCATGCCGGCCTCGCTCACGGAGGTGTCGCTGCTCGACATCGCGACCGTCGCCTCCTGCATGCCGAGCACCAGCTGCCCCAGCCCGCGGGCGTCGAGGATGCGGGTGCGCGCGAGCTCCTCCGGGTCGCCGGAGCGCGGGTCCTGAGGGAGGTAGCCGATCTCGCCGCCGCGGTCGACCGTGCCCTTCGAGGCGATGAGGTCGCCCGCGAGGACCTTGGTCAGCGTCGTCTTCCCCGCCCCGTTGCGGCCGACGAGGCCGACCTTGTCGCCGTCGCCCACCCGGAAGGAGACGTTCTCCATCAGGAGTCGGGCGCCGACTCGGAGTTCGAGGTCGTGCACGCTGAGCACAGTGCTGTCCGTTCCCGCCAAGAAATGGCGTTCGGTTCGGGAGGAGTGGGGCAAGGGGCCGCGATGCGGCAGCCCCCTAGTATATTTCCTGAGCCGCGGGGCGGATCCACGTCCGCTCACCGCGGACGCGCTCGCTCCTCGCTCTCGGGCGACCAGGACTCTCGGAGATCACCCATGTCCCCTTCCTCTTCCGCCCTCCCGCGCCCGGTCCTCGCCGACCGGCTCGTCACCCGCTCCGTCGCGACCGACGCCCTGCTGGTGCTCGCGGGTGCAGGTCTCACCGCAGCGATGGCGCAGCTGTTCATCCCGATGTGGCCGGTGCCCTTCACGGGCCAGACCTTCGCGGTCCTCCTGGTCGGCACGACGCTCGGCGCACTCCGCGGCGCGCTCTCCATGCTCGTGTACGCGCTCGTCGGCGCTCTCGGCGCCCCGGTCTTCACCGAGGGCTCGCACGGCTGGGCGGTCCTCGCGGGTCCCACCGGCGGCTACATCGTCGGCTTCGTCCTCGCGTCGATCGTCACCGGGTGGCTCGCCCAGCGGCAGTGGGACCGTCGCGTCCTCGGCACGCTGGTGACCTTCCTCGCCGGCACCGCCACCATCTACCTCGTCGGCCTGCCCTGGCTGGCCGCCGCCCTCGCCTCGCTGGGGCTGCCCGCCGACCTCGGCTCCGTCCTCTCCGCGGGACTCGTGCCCTTCCTGGTCGGCGACGCGCTCAAGGCGCTGGTCGCTGCCGCGCTGCTCCCCACCACCTGGGCGATGCTCTCGCGACGCTCGCGCTGAGCGGTCGCACGGACGCCGAAGGGCCGGGAGGACGATTCCTCCCGGCCCTTCGGGCATCCGGCAGAGGTCGAGCCGCCCGGTCCTCCTACTTGACATCGGTGGAGACTCCACCGACTCGACCGGCGGGGACGACGACGGCCCCGGACTCCGGAGCCGTCCCGCCCGGCCGTTCCGACTCCACGACGGACTGCGACAGGCTGAAGACGACAGGAACGCCGAAGGGCCGGGAGGACGACTCCTCCCGGCCCTTCGGCGTCGGTGTGCAGCGGCTAGATCGAGAAGCCGAGTGCGCGCATCATGTCGCGCCCGTCCTCGGTGATCCGGTCGGGACCCCACGGCGGCATCCAGACCCAGTTGATCCGGAACGCCTCGACGATGCCGTCGAGCGACTCGGCGGTCTGCTCCTCGAGCACGTCGGTCAGCGGGCAGCCCGCCGAGGTGAGGGTCATATGGATGACGAGGGCGTCGTTCTCGTCGTCCCAGCCCAGGTCGTAGATGAGTCCCAGGTCGACCACGTTGACCCCGAGCTCGGGGTCCATGACGTCCTTGAGGGCCTCCTCGACCTGGTCGAAGAGCTTCGGCTCGAGAGTGGTGACCGCCATGATCAGACCGTCGCCGAGGTCAGGAAGCGGTCGTAGCCCTCGTCCTCGAGCCGGGTGGCGAGCTCCTTGCCGCCCTGCTCGGCGACGCGGCCGGCGACGAAGACGTGGACGAAGTCGGGCTGGATGTAGCGGAGGATCCGCGTGTAGTGCGTGATCAGCAGCACGCCGAGACCTGTGCTCTGGTGGGCGCGGTTGACGCCCTCCGACACGATCTTGAGCGCGTCGACGTCGAGGCCGGAGTCGGTCTCGTCGAGGACGGCGAACTGCGGGGCGAGCAGCTCGAGCTGGAGGATCTCGTTGCGCTTCTTCTCGCCGCCCGAGAAGCCCTCGTTGACGTTGCGCGCCGCGAAGGACGAGTCCATGCGGAGGTTCGCCATCGCCGACTTGACGTCCTTCGTCCACGTGCGGATGGCGGGCGCCTCGCCGGCGATCGCGGTCTTGGCGGTGCGGAGGAAGTTGGTGTTGGTCACACCGGGGATCTCGACCGGGTACTGCATGGCGAGGAAGAGGCCCGCGCGGGCGCGCTCGTCGACGGACATGTCGAGTACCTCGACGCCGTCGAGGGTGATCGAGCCGCCGTCGACGTGGTACTTGGGGTGTCCCGCGATCGTGTACGCGAGGGTGGACTTGCCGGACCCGTTCGGGCCCATGATCGCGTGGATCTCACCCTGGTTGATGGTGAGATCGACACCGCGGAGGATCTGCTTGGTCCCCTGCTCGGTCTCGACACTGACGTGGAGATCGCTGATCTGGAGAACGGACATTCAGACTTCCTTCGTGACGGTCGGGTCGATGTAGACGTCGCCGTCGATGATCTCGACGACGAAGACGGGGACCGGCTCGTAGGCCGGGAGGTTCAGGGGGGTGCCGGTGCGGAGGGAGAACTGGGAGCCGTGCGCCCAGCACTCGAGGCTGTCGCCCTCGACGAAGCCCTCGGAGAGCGAGATCTCGCCGTGGGTGCAGGTGTCGCCGATAGCGTGGATCTCGCCGGCGGAGTCCTGCACGACCGCGATCGCGACTCCGTCGACCTCGACCCGCATGGCCTGGTTGGGGATCAGCTCGGAGACCGAGCAGATCATCGCGGCGTTGCTCATGCGGTGACCGCCGCTCCGCGGGAGGAGCCGGTCTGGCCGGCGCTGCCGGCGAGCTCCGCCTCGATCGCGAGCTGCAGTCGGTCCTCGAGCTCGGCGACCTTGATCTGCTGCACGATCTCGCTGAGGAACCCGCGCACGACCAGGCGTCGCGCCTCGTCCTCGCGGATCCCGCGGGACTGTAGGTAGAAGAGCTGCTCGTCGTCGAAGCGGCCGGTCGCCGAGGCGTGCCCCGCTCCGGCGATGTCACCGGTCTCGATCTCGAGGTTCGGGATGGAGTCGGCGCGCGTGCCGTCCGAGAGGACCAGGTTGCGGTTCTGCTCGTAGCTGTCGGTGCCGGTGGCGCTGTTGCGGATCAGGACGTCGCCGATCCAGACGGTGCGCGCGCCCTCGCCCTGCAGCGCGCCCTTGTAGGTCACGCGGCTGCGGGTGTCGGGGGCGTCGTGGTCGACGTACACCTGCTGCTCGAGGTGCTGGCCGCCGTCGGCGAAGTACAGACCGAAGAGCTCGCCGTCCGCTCCGCGCTCGACGAGGTGCGCCGAGGGGTTCACCCGGACGATGGAGCCGCCGAGGGTGACCACGATGTGCTTCACCTTCGCGTCGCGTCCGACCCGCACGAAGTGGTTGGCCAGGTGCCGGGCGTCGTCCGCCCACTCCTGCACGGTGACGACGGTGAGCTGCGCGCCCTCGCCGACGAGGATCTCCACGTTCTCCGCGAGGGAGGCCTCCCCCTCGTTCTGCAGCACGACGACGGCGCGGGCGTAGGGCGCCGCCTCGATGATCGTGTGCGCGGCGCGGGGTGCGGAGCCGAGGCTCGAGCGGACGAGGGTGGCGACCTTCTCGTCCTCGCCCGTCACACGGACGGCGAGGGCCTTCTCGAAGCTCGACCAGGCGTTCGCGGCGGCGCGGTCCTCGGGGAGCCCGGCGGTGCCGATCCGCTGGTCGTCGCGGCCGACCCACGAGACGTCCACACCGTCCACCGCCGCGTGCTCGAGGGGGGCGGGCGAGCCGTCGAGCGCGCCGTCGATGAGATCGCCGAGGCGCGCGACGGGCGTCAGCTTCCAGGCGATCTCGCGGCCGGTGACGGCCTCGAAGGCCTCGACGTCGGCCGACGCGAAGCGCTCGGAGCGCGTCTGCACGGGCGTGAACGCCCCGTCGGAGTGGGCGCTGATGCCCAGGCGCTCAGCGGCGGCCGCGCCGTCGATCTCGGGGGTCGCGGCGCTCGTGGGGACCGTCATCTGGCGGTGGTTCCTTTCGATGGGTGCGGGGCGCCCCGTCCGGGCGCCCCTTCGAGGGGGGAGGCGGGCGTCAACCGACGCTGCCCTCCATCCCCATCTCGATGAGCTTGTTCAGCTCGAGGGCGTACTCCATGGGCAGCTCGCGCGCGATCGGTTCGATGAAGCCGCGGACGATCATGGCCATCGCCTCGTCCTCCGGCAGGCCGCGCGACATCAGGTAGAAGAGCTGCTCCTCGCTGACCTTCGACACCGTCGCCTCGTGGCCGAGCTGCACGTCGTCGACGCGGATGTCGATCGCCGGGTAGGTGTCGGAGCGCGAGATGGTGTCGACCAGGAGGGCGTCACAGCGCACGGTGTTCGCCGAGTGGTGCGCGTTCGCGTCCACCCGGACTTCGCCGCGGTATCCGGCGCGACCGCCGCCGCGGGCGATCGACTTCGAGACGATCGACGACTGCGTGTACGGCGCCATGTGGACCATCTTCGCGCCGGCGTCCTGGTGCTGGCCGGGGCCCGCGAACGCGACGGAGAGGGTCTCGCCCTTGGCGTGCTCGCCGACCAGGAAGATCGACGGGTACTTCATCGTGACCTTGGAGCCGATGTTGCCGTCGATCCACTCCATCGTCGCGCCCTCGTGCGCGATCGCGCGCTTGGTGACGAGGTTGTAGACGTTGTTCGACCAGTTCTGGATCGTCGTGTAGCGCACGCGGGCGTTCTTCTTCACGATGATCTCGACCACGGCCGAGTGCAGCGAGTCCGACTTGTAGATCGGAGCCGTGCAGCCCTCGATGTAGTGGACGTAGCTGTCCTCGTCCGCGATGATCAGGGTCCGCTCGAACTGGCCCATGTTCTCGGTGTTGATCCGGAAGTAGGCCTGCAGCGGGATGTCGACGTGGACGCCCTTGGGGACGTACACGAAGGAGCCGCCGGACCAGACCGCGGTGTTCAGCGCCGCGAACTTGTTGTCGCCCGCGGGGATGACGGTGCCGAAGTACTCCTCGAAGATCTCGGGGTGCTCGCGCAGCGCCGTGTCGGTGTCCATGAAGATGACGCCCTGCTCCTCCAGGTCCTCGCGGATCTGGTGGTAGACGACCTCTGACTCGTACTGGGCCGCGACGCCGCCGACGAGGCGCTGGCGCTCCGCCTCCGGGATGCCGAGCTTCTCGTACGTGTTCTTGATGTCGTCCGGGAGGTCGTCCCAGGTCTGCGCCTGCTTCTCGGTGGAGCGGACGAAGTACTTGATGTTGTCGAAGTCGATGTCCGACAGGTCGGCGCCCCACGTCGGCATGGGCTTGCGCTCGAAGAGCTTCAGGGCCTTCATGCGGCGGTCGCGCATCCAGGCGGGCTCGTTCTTGAGCGCGGAGATGTCGGAGACGACCTCGGGCGAGATGCCGCGTCGCGCGGAGGCTCCGGCGGAGTCCGAGTCGGACCAGCCGAACTCGTAGACGCCCAGGCTCTCGAGCTCGGGGCGGTCGATCAGGATGTCTGACATGTGTACCTCGTTTCCTACCCACTGCTAACCGGTCGGGTCCCGGAGTCATTCCCCCGGGGGTGGCCCGCGGGTGCTCTCCGGCCGGTCGCGCGATCGATCTGATGCGCGGAGCGGATGATGTGCGTCCCTGGATTCCGGAGGTGTGCGTCGGCGCTCCATCGGGCCGTGTGCGGATCACGTGCGCAGGGTGCGTCGAACCGTGACCAGCTTCTCATTCTACCGGCGTCCGCCGTTCAGCGGAACCTCCGCACCTGGGTGTCGGCCGGGCACCGGTGACGTGCCTCCAGACGCGCATGGCCATACCGGTGTCGGTGGTCCGTGATTCGGTTCCGCCATGACGAACGACGCATCGACCCCGATCCCCGCACGACTCGTGACCGCACTGGTGGGCGCCGGCCTGCCGACCGGACCCGCACGGGCGTTCGGCCCTCTCGCCCGCGCGATCGCGGCCGACCTCCCGCTGCGGGCGCTCCCCCGCGTGCTCCTGCGCCTCCGGCGGCACCTGCTCTCCGCCGAGCCGGAGCCCGCGGTCAGGCGGCGGGCTGGAGCTCCTGGGCGGCGTCCCGGCGCTGGGCGCGCACGGTGAACAGCCTCGGGTTCACGTCGAGCAGCACGCGGACCGCGCCGACCCAGATGAGCGCCGAGCCGAGGAGGTGCACCGCGACGAGCGTCTCGGGCAGCGCGGTGAGCGACTGCGCCACCCCGACCAGCGCCTGCAGCACGACGACCACGAGGAAGGCGATCACGCGCCGCCGGGCGAGCTCCGAGCCCGCCGCCCGCGACAGGCGCAGGAGCAGCGCGGCGCCCACGACGAGCACCGCCGTGGCGAGCACGCCGTGCACGACGGTCACGCTCTCCCAGTGGAACTGCATGCGGGGCACCTCCGCGGAGTCGCCGGCGTGCGGGCCGGTCCCCGTCACGAGGGTCCCCACGAGGATCACGAGGAGCGTCAGGCCGACGAGCCCGATGCTGAGCGCCCGCGTCGCGCGGTCCGGCTCGAAGGCCACGGACTGCGAGCGGTGGGCGCGGTGCCACGTCAGTGCGGTGGTGGTGAGGAGGGCGATGGCGAGAACGAAGTGCCCGGCCACGATGTACGGGTTGAGGCCCGAGTGCACGGTCGCGCCGCCCGCGAGGGCGTTCGCGACGACGAGCCAGAACTGCGACCAGGCGAGCCGGGTTATGGTGCGGTCGCGCGGCTTCTGCAGGCGCGCGGCCGTGATCGCCCAGCCCACCGCGACCACGAGGACGCCGGTGAACGCGCGGTTCGTGAACTCGATGAAGCCGTGGATCCCGAGCTCGGGGGTCGAGGTGAGCGAGCCCGGCTCGCACGCCGGCCAGGTGGGGCAGCCGAGGCCCGAGCCGGTCAGCCGGACGACGCCCCCGAAGAAGATGATCAGGATGCTCGCGACGAGCGCCGCGGTGGTCCCCCAGCGCAGTGCGCGCGGACCGAGGGTCACCCGCTCGGCGAGCAAGGAGAACGGCGTCACCATCAGAAGGGCAGCAGCGGGTCGATGCCGACGGCGAGGAAGAGCAGGGTGAGGTATCCGATGGACCCGTGGAACACCCGCATCGGCGAGACGTGCTCGTGACGGATCGCGAGGCTGTAGAGGCGGTGCGTCTCGGCGATGAACCAGACTCCGCTGCCGAGCGCGACCACCGTGTAGAGCACCCCCATGCCGGCGACGGGGATCAGCAGGAGCGAGCAGGCGACGGTGGCCCAGGCGTAGAGGATGACCTGGAGCCCGACGATCGTGCGTCCGCGCACGACGGCCAGCATCGGCACGCCGGCGGCCTGGTAGTCGTCCCGGTACTTCATCGACAGCGGCCAGTAGTGCGGCGGCGTCCAGAGGAAGATGACGGAGAAGAGGATGACGGGGGCCCAGTCGAGCGAGCCGGTGACCGCCGCCCAGCCGATCAGCACCGGCATGCAGCCCGCGATGCCGCCCCACACGATGTTCTGCGGCGTCCGGCGCTTGAGGAAGAGCGTGTAGAACACGACGTAGATCAGGATCGCGGCGAGCGAGAGGCCCGCGGAGAGCCAGTTGGCCGTGAGGCCGAGCCAGACGATCGACAGGACGCCGATCGTGGTCGCGAAGACGAGCGCGGACCGGTCCGAGATCTCCCCGGTCACGAGCGGCCGGTTCTTCGTCCGGTTCATGATCCGGTCGATGTCGCGGTCGAAGTAGCAGTTGAACGCGCCCGCCGACCCGGCGCTCAGGGCGCCGCCGATCAGGACGTTGAGGACCAGCAGCAGGTTCGGGATCCCGCCCTGCGCCAGGATCATCGTCGGAGCGGTCACCACGAGGAGCAGCTCGATCACGCGCGGCTTCGTCAGAGCGACGAAGGCCTTCACCTTGCGCGAGAGGGTCGTCGGCGACGCCCCGTCCCGCTCGACGGCGGTGGTCTCCACGACTGCGTCCATTGCTCCTCTAACGATTCGATGATCCCGAACGAGTGTAATGCGCCCGTCCGGGAGCCGGGCCCGGCGTGCACGCTTGTCCAATCGGACGCAGACATATGCGACCACGCAACCCCCGGTCGGCGGCGCACCCCCCTCCGTATACTCGGGACTGCTCGCCAGAGCGCCCGGCACGCACCCGAGCCCGCCCGACGATCGTCGGCACGGGGCCGAGAGGGCCGTCGCCGGAGCATCGTGTCGAAGTCGTCATGCGGCGTGCTCCACCATGCGAGAGGGCGGACGGTCCCCGTCTGCCCCACGTCTCGAGAAGGGTCAGTACCAAGTGTCAGAACTGCAATGGGAATCCATTGACGAGAAGGCAGTCGACACGGCGAGGGTTCTCGCCGCGGATGCGGTCGAGAAGGTCGGCAACGGCCATCCCGGAACCGCCATGAGCCTCGCGCCCGCCGCCTACCTCCTGTTCCAGAAGGTCATGCGCCGCGATCCGTCCGACGCGACCTGGATCGGCCGCGACCGGTTCATCCTGTCGGTCGGCCACTCCTCGCTGACCCAGTACGTCCAGTTCTACCTGGGCGGCTACGGACTCGAGCTCGACGACCTCAAGGCGCTGCGCACCTGGGGCTCGAAGACCCCGGGCCACCCGGAGTACGGCCACACCGACGGCGTCGAGATCACCACCGGGCCGCTCGGCCAGGGCCTCGCCTCCGCCGTGGGCTTCGCCTACGCCTCGCGCTTCGAGCGCGACCTGTTCGACCCGGAGGCCGCCGCGGGCACCTCCCCGTTCGACCACTTCGTCTACGTGATCGCCGGCGACGGCGACCTGCAGGAGGGCGTCACCAGCGAGGCCTCCTCGCTGGCCGGCCACCAGAAGCTCGGCAACCTGGTCGTCATCTACGACTCCAACCAGATCTCGATCGAGGACGACACCAACATCGCCTTCACCGAGGACGTCAAGGCGCGCTACGAGGCCTACGACTGGCAGGTCCAGGTCGTCGACTGGAAGAAGACCGGCGAGTACCACGAGGACGTCGCCGAGCTGCACGCCGCGATCGAGGCCGCGAAGGGCGAGACCGACAAGCCGTCGCTCATCATCCTGCGCACCATCATCGGCTGGCCGTCGCCGAAGAAGCAGAACACCGGCAAGATCCACGGCTCCGCCCTGGGCGCCGACGAGCTCCGCGGACTCAAGGAGGTGCTCGGCTTCGACCCCGAGAAGACCTTCGACGTCGCCGACGAGGTCATCGAGCACACCCGCAAGGCCGTCGAGCGCGGCCAGGCCCAGCACGCCGAGTGGGACGAGCAGCTCGCCGCCTGGGCGTCCGCGAACCCCGAGAAGAAGGAGCTGCTCGACCGGGTCCTCTCGGGCGAGCTGCCCGAGGGCGTCCAGGAGGCGCTCCCCGTCTTCGAGCCCGGCAAGGAGGTCTCGACCCGCGCCGCGTCCGGCAAGGTCATCAACGCCCTCGCCGGCGTGATCCCCGAGCTGTGGGGCGGCTCCGCCGACCTCGCCGAGTCGAACAACACGACGATCGAGGGAGCCGGCTCCTTCGTCCCGACGGAGTTCTCGACCCACGAGTGGACCGGGAAGAAGGGCGGCCGCGTGCTGCACTTCGGCATCCGCGAGCACGCCATGGGCGCGATCCTCAACGGGATCGTCCTGCACGGCAACACCCGCCCCTTCGGCGGCACCTTCCTGATCTTCTCCGACTACATGCGCCCGGCGGTCCGTCTCGCCGCGCTCATGAAGGCGCCGGCCATCTACGTCTGGACCCACGACTCCGTGGCGCTCGGCGAGGACGGCCCGACGCACCAGCCGGTCGAGCAGCTGTCGACCCTCCGCGCGATCCCGGGCCTGGACATCGTCCGCCCCGGCGACGCGAACGAGGTCGCCTACGCCTGGAAGACCATCCTCGAGCGCCGCGAGGGCCCCGCCGGCCTCGCGCTCACCCGTCAGAACATCCCGGTGTTCGAGCGCGGCGAGGGCGACGCGGAGGGCGAGACCTTCGCCTCCGCCGCGAACGTCGCCCGTGGTGCCTACATCCTGGCCGAGGCGCCGGGCGGCACCCCGGACGTGATCTTCATCGCGACCGGCTCCGAGGTCCAGATCGCCGTCGAGGCGCGCGAGGCCCTGAGGAGCGAGGGCGTCAACGCCCGCGTCGTCTCGGCTCCGTCCCTCGAGTGGTTCGAGGAGCAGGACGCCGAGTACCGCGAGAAGGTCCTGCCCTCCTCGGTGAAGGCGCGCGTCTCGATCGAGGCCGGCCTGAGCCTGGGCTGGCAGAAGTACGTCGGCGACGCCGGCCGCTCCGTCTCGATCGAGCACTTCGGCGCCTCGGCCGACTACAAGACCCTGTTCCGCGAGTTCGGGATCACCACCGAGGCGGCACTGTCCGCCGCCAAGGAGTCGCTCGCAGCCTCCTGACCCGAAGGCCGCGTCCACCACGGACGCGGCCTTCGCCGTCGGAGCAGCGGCTCCCCCTCACACCACGCACCACCTACGCAGAAGAAGAAGAGACATGACCGAGAACACCCCCACCGCAGAGCTCTCCGCCGCCGGCGTCAGCATCTGGCTCGACGACCTCTCCCGCTCGCGCATCTCCACCGGAGGGCTGCAGAAGCTCATCGAGGAGAAGAACGTCGTCGGAGTCACCACGAACCCCACGATCTTCGCCGCGGCCCTGACCAACGGCGAGTCCTACGACGCCCAGGTGCGCGAGCTCGCCTCCGCCGGCACCTCGGTGACCGACGCCGTCTTCGAGATCACCACCGACGACGTCGCCGCGGCGTCCGACATCTTCCGCCCGATCTACGACGCGACCAACGGCTACGACGGCCGCGTGTCGATCGAGGTCGAGCCCGGCCTGGCGCACGACGCCCAGGGCACCATCGAGCAGGCCAGGGCCCTCTGGGCCAAGGTCGACCGCCCCAACGCGATGATCAAGATCCCCGCGACCGTCGAGGGCCTCGAGGCCATCACGGAGGTCATCGGCTCCGGCATCTCGGTGAACGTCACCCTGATCTTCTCGCTCGCCCGCTACCGCGCCGTCATCAACGCGTACCTGGCCGGCCTCGAGAAGGCCAAGGACGCCGGCATCGACCTGTCGACCATCCACTCCGTCGCCTCGTTCTTCGTCTCGCGCGTCGACACCGAGATCGACAAGCGCCTCGAGGCCGTCGGCACCGACGAGGCCCGCGCCCTCAAGAGCAAGTCCGGCGTCGCCAACGCGCAGCTGGCCTACGAGGTCTTCGTCGAGGCGTTCGCCACCGAGCGCGCCCTGCTGCTCCAGGAGTCCGGCGCCAACCGCCAGCGCCCCCTCTGGGCCTCGACCGGCGTCAAGTCGACCGACCTCCCCGACACCCTCTACGTGACTGAGCTCGTCGCGGCCGGCGTGGTCAACACGATGCCCGAGAAGACCCTCGAGGCGACCTTCGACCACGGCGTCATCACCGGCGACACCGTCACGGGCTCGTACGCCGACGCGAACGCCGTCCTCGACGCCGTCGCGGCGCAGGGCGTCTCGTACGCCGACGTCACCGAGCTGCTCGAGAAGGAGGGCGTGGAGAAGTTCATCGTGTCCTGGAACGAGCTGCTGGACACCGTCACCGCGGCGCTCGAGGGCGCGAAGGCGCAGGCCTGATCATGGCCATTCAGATCCACGTCAGCGGAGACGCCGAGAAGGCCGTCGACCGCGTCGTCCCGGAGCTCGTCGCCGACGAGGTCGCGTCCGGCATCACCGCCCAGGTCCCCACCCTGTGGGGCGCCGCGGCGGAGGAGGAGGCGGCCAAGCGCCTCGGGTGGACCGAGTCGACCACCGTCTCCCGCCCCCTGATCCCCCAGATCCTCGCCCTGCGCGAGGAGTTCCAGGCCAAAGGCGTCGACCACATCGTCCTCGGCGGCATGGGCGGCTCCTCGCTCGCGCCCGAGGTCATCACCCGCACCGCCGGCGTCGAGCTCACCGTGCTCGACTCGACGGCGCCCGGCCAGGTGCTCGCGGCCCTGAACGACCGGCTCGCGTCGACCGCGGTCGTCATCTCCTCGAAGTCCGGCTCGACCGTCGAGACCGCGAGCCAGAAGAAGGCCTACGAGAAGGCGTTCACGGAGGCGGGCATCGATCCGCTCGACCGCATCGTCATCGTGACCGACCCGGGCTCGCCCCTGGACACCTCCTCCCGCGAGGCCGGCTACCGCGTGTTCAACGCCGACCCGAACATCGGCGGGCGCTTCTCGGCGCTCTCCGCGTTCGGCCTCGTGCCGTCCGGGCTCGCCGGCGCCGACATCGAGGCCCTCCTCGACGAGGCGGCCGAGGCCTCCCTCGGGCTCGCCGTGGACTACCCCGAGAACCCGGGCCTGATCCTCGGAGCGGCGATCGCCGCGACCAGCCCGCGCCGCGACAAGCTCGCGATCGTGGCCGACGGGACCGACATCGTCGGCTTCGCCGACTGGGCGGAGCAGCTCATCGCCGAGTCCACCGGCAAGGACGGCACGGGCATCCTCCCCGTCGTCCTCGGCACGCTGGCCCCCGAGCTCTCGGAGGACCTGCCCGACGTGCAGGTCGTCCGCCTGGTCGAGGACGCCACGGCGCTGCACCTGTTCCCGCGCGACCGCCACGAGGGCGAGATCCTCCTCTCCGGCTCGCTCGGCGCTCAGATGCTGACGTGGGAGTACGCCGTCGCCGTCGCGGGTCGCCTCCTGGGCATCGACCCGTTCGACCAGCCCGACGTCGAGTCGGCGAAGGTCGCGACCCGGGCCCTGCTCGAGAAGCGCCCCGAGCCCGAGGCGCCCGCGTTCACCGACGCGGGCATCGAGGTCACCGGCAGCAGCAGCGTCACCGAGGGCGTCTCGACGGTCGCCGCTGCTGTCGACCGCCTCCTCGCTCAGTTGGGCGACGGCGGCTACGTCTCGATCCAGGCGTACGTCAACCGCCTCGCGCTCCCGCAGCTCGAGGGCGTGCGCGACCTCCTCGCCGCTCAGGCCCAGCGCCCCGTCACCTTCGGGTGGGGCCCGCGCTTCCTGCACTCGACGGGGCAGTACCACAAGGGCGGCGCGCCGACCGGCGTGTTCCTCCAGATCACCGAGCGCTCCGACGTGGACCTCGAGATCCCGGACAGCCCGTTCACCTTCGGCCAGCTCATCCTGGCGCAGGCCGCCGGCGACGCGAGCGTGCTCGCCGAGCACGGCCGGCCGGTGCTGACCCTCACGCTGACCGACCCCGAGGCCGACCTCGAGGCGCTCTTCGAGGCCCTCAACACCTGATCCGACGGGCACGCCGCCGCTGCGCTCTCGAGCGCGCGGCGGCGTGCCCGCGGTCGTCCCGCGACCACTTCCCGGGGCAGCAGCCGGGCCCGCCCGCTCCTCCCCCTCCCTCACCGATAGCAGTGCGCCGGTCTCACCGGCACACAGAAGGACACTGCACATGTCTGTGGACATCACCCCCGAGTTCAATCCGCTGAGGTTGAGCTTCGACCGCCGGTTGAACCGGATCGCCGGGCCCAGCGGCCTCGTCATCTTCGGCGTGACCGGCGACCTCTCCCGCAAGAAGCTCATGCCCGCGGTCTACGATCTCGCCAACCGCGGCCTCCTGCCTCCCGGCTTCGCCCTCGTCGGATTCGCCCGGCGCGACTGGGACGACCAGGACTTCGAGCAGGTCGTCCACGACTCCGTGAAGAAGCACGCCCGCACCGAGTTCCACGAGGAGGTCTGGGCGCAGCTCGCGCAGGGCATCCGGTTCGTGCAGGGCGAGTTCGACGACCCCGAGGCGTTCGCCCGCCTGAAGACGACCGTCGACGACCTCGACCGCGAGCGCGGCACGAACGGCAACTTCGCCTTCTACCTCTCGATCCCCCCGAAGTCCTTCCCGCAGGTCACCGAGCAGCTGCGCAGCTCCGGCCTCGCCGAGCAGAAGGACGGCCAGTGGCGCCGCGTCGTCATCGAGAAGCCGTTCGGCAGCGACCTGAAGACGGCTCGCGAGCTGAACGACGTCGTCGAGTCGGTCTTCCCGCCCGACTCCGTCTTCCGGATCGACCACTACCTCGGCAAGGAGACGGTCCAGAACATCCTGGCCCTCCGCTTCGCCAACATGATGTACGAGCCGCTCTGGAACTCGAACTACGTCGACCACGTGCAGATCACCATGGCCGAGGACATCGGCGTGGGCGGGCGCGCGGGCTACTACGACGGCATCGGAGCGGCGCGCGACGTCATCCAGAACCACCTGCTGCAGCTGCTCGCCCTGACCGCCATGGAGGAGCCGATCTCGTTCGACGCGGCCGACCTTCGTGCGGAGAAGGAGAAGGTCCTCGCGGCCGTCCGCCTCCCCGCCGACCTCTCCACTTCTACCGCCCGCGGGCAGTACGCCGGCGGCTGGCAGGGCGGCGAGAAGGTGCTCGGCTTCCTCGAGGAGGACGGCATGAGCCCCACCTCGACCACCGAGACCTACGCCGCCATGCGCCTGGACATCGGCACCCGACGCTGGGCCGGCGTGCCGTTCTACCTGCGGGCCGGCAAGCGCCTCGGCCGCCGCGTCACCGAGATCGCGGTCGTGTTCAAGCGGGCACCGAAGCAGCTCTTCGCCGAGAGCCAGACCACGTCGCTGGGCCAGAACGCGCTCGTCATCCGGGTCCAGCCCGACGAGGGCGTCACCATGCGCTTCGGCTCGAAGGTGCCCGGCGCCGGCATGCAGGTGCGCGACGTGACGATGGACTTCGGCTACGGCCACGCGTTCACCGAGGCGAGTCCCGAGGCCTACGAGCGCCTCATCCTCGACGTCCTCCTGGGCGAGCCGCCGCTCTTCCCCCGGCACGAGGAGGTCGAGCTGTCCTGGAAGATCCTCGACCCGATCGAGGAGTTCTGGGCCACGCAGGGCCAGCCCGAGCAGTACCGCCCCGGAACCTGGGGCCCCGATTCCGCCGACGAGCTCCTCGCCCGCGACGGCCGCACCTGGAGGCGTCCATGATCGTCGATCTGCCCGACACCACGACGAGCGAGGTCTCGAAGACCCTCGTCAAGATCCGCGAGGAGGGCGGCGCCGTCGCCCTCGGCCGCGTCCTCACCCTCATCATCGCGACCTCCCGGGGTCACGAGGAGGAGGCCATCGAAGCCGCGAACGACGCGTCCCGCGAGCACCCGATGCGCGTCATTGTGGTCTCGAAGGACGACGGCACCACCACGGTCCCGGTCGACGCGACGGCGCGGGTCGACGCGCAGATCCGGGTCGGAGGCGACGCCGGCGCGAGCGAGGTCGTCGTGCTCCGTCCCTACGGGGACGCGGCCGAGGACGAGGAGAGCCTGGTCACGGGCCTGCTCCTCCCCGACGCCCCCGTCGTGGCCTGGTGGCCGAACAGCGCTCCGGACAACGCCTCCGCGTCCCCGATCGGCCGGATCGCCACTCGGCGGATCACCGACGCGTCGGCCCAGTCGAACCCGGCGGAAGCGCTGCACCACCTCGCGTCCACCTACGCCCCCGGCGACACCGACTTCGCCTGGACCCGCCTCACCCTCTGGCGCGCGCAGCTCGCCGCCGTGCTCGACCAGCCGCCCTACGAGCCGATCACGGCCGTCGAGGTCTCGGGCGCGCCCGACTCGCCCTCGACGATCCTGCTCGCCGCCTGGCTGCAGCTCGAGCTCGACATCCCCGTCGACCACGAGCTCACGATCAGCGCGACCGGGTCCAGCGGGATCCACGGCGTGCGGCTCAGCCGCGACTCCGGAGTGATCGAGCTCGAGCGCTCGGTGCCCAACGTCGCGACGCTCACGCAGCCCGATCAGCCGGTTCACGACATCTCACTCCCCCGCCGCAGCCTCCGGGACTGCCTGGCGGAGGAGCTGCGCCGGCTCGACCCGGATGACCTGTACGGTGAAGTGATCTCGCGCGGGGTCGACATGCTCACTGAGAAGGCCGAGGCCCGCAGCGCCTCCTGAGGTGTGGGCGCCCGTCCAGGGCGCCCGCACCTCAGAGCTTCCCGACACGGAGCCGAACCCCGCCGATCGGCACCCGAACCCGAAGGAGTCCCCTGAGATGACCACCGAACGCCGCGTGCTGGTCCACCGCGACAAGCAGACCCTCGCCGGCTCGGTCGCCGCCCGGTTCCTCACCAAGACGATCGACGTCCTCGACGACCTGGGTTCGGCGAACGTCGTGCTCACCGGAGGGACGATGGGAGCCGCCACGCTCAAGGAGATCGGCTCCTCCTCCGCCGCCGGCAACGTGGACTGGTCGCGCGTGCACTTCTGGTGGGGCGACGAGCGCTGGGTGCCCCGCGGCCACGAGGACCGCAACGACGTCCAGGCCGGGGACCTCTTCAGCGTCCTCGATGTGCCGGCGGCGAACGTGCACTCCTACCCGGCCTCGGACGAGGGCCTGGACCTCGACGGCGCCGCCGCTGCCTACGACGCGGAGCTGCGCGAGCACGCCTCCGAGGGGCGCGACTACCCGCGCTTCGACATCACCTTCCTCGGCGTCGGGCCGGACGGGCACATCGCGTCGCTGTTCCCCGAGCGCTCCGCGATCCGCTCCACGACTCCCGGCGTCCTCGCCGTCCGCAACTCGCCGAAGCCGCCGCCGGAGCGCCTCACCCTCACGCTGCCGCTGATCAACCAGTCGGACCGCATCTGGATGGTGCTCGCCGGCGCCGACAAGGCCTCGGCCCTGGGCCTCGCGCTCGCGGGTGCCAGCACGAACGAGGTGCCCGCGTCGGGCGCGTTCGGTCGCAAGCGCACGGTGTTCTTCGTCGACCAGGAGGCAGCGGCCGAGGTCCCCGAGTCGCTCATCGCTCCGAGCTACTGAGCCCGGTCCGGAAACGACGGAAGGCCCGTCCCCTGAGGGGGCGGGCCTTCCGTCGTTCGTCGTGCGGTGAGGATCAGGACGGGGTCGCGGTGCCTCGTCGGGCGCGCAGCTGCTGCAGCGCCTCCTCGAGGAGCTGAGCCGCCTCGGCCTCGGTGCGGCGCTCCTTCACGTAAGCGAGGTGCGTCTTGTAGGGCTCGGTCTTCGCGACCTGGGGCGGGTTCGCCCGGTCGCGGCCCGCGGGGAGACCGGACTGCGGGGAGTCGATCACCTCGGGGATCTCGTCCTCGGGGAGGGCCGCCGAGAAGTGGCGCACCGTCTCGTTGCCGAGAGCGTCCCAGTAGGAGACCGCGACGCGCTCCGCGTGGAAGCCCCGGTCCTGCTCGCCCATGGGTCCTGCGCCGACGCGCGAACCGCGGATTGCACTGCCGCCTGATGCCATTGCGAGTACCCCTATGCTCCGGTGGTGAACTTGGTGATGAGTCCGAGCACCACGATGCAGGCCAGCCAGACGACGCCCAGGATCACGGTGATGCGGTTCAAGTTGCGCTCGGCGACGCCCGACGCGCCGAGGTTGGAGGTGACTCCGCCCCCGAACATGTCGGACAGACCGCCGCCGCGCCCCTTGTGGAGCAGGATCAGCATGGTGAGCAGGAGGCTCGTGATGCCCAGGATGACCTGGAGCACGACCTGGAGGATGTCCACGCGGTACCTTTCGAAGTTCTGGCGCGTTGCGCGCCCCGACGAGTATAACGGCGCCTGCGAATCCGCGAGGAATGCGTCGTCCCGTGTTCGGGGCGATGTATACGACTGTCCGTCGAGGGGCGGAGCGGGTGGCCTCGTCGCGGTACCCTCGACAACCTCTCCAGTCGCCGGACCGCGAGCCTGTGATCCACGTACTTTCGGATCCATCGAGCCGAACGCGCCACGCTCTCGGAGAGCACCCCGCGACGAGCCGACAGCACCGCACCGGCCAACGCGCGAAGCCGGTGTGGGATCTTCCGAGGCGAACCGGTGATCCGCGTCCGAGCGGATCGCCGTAGCCGAACGCATCCCGCTCTCGGAACCGCGCCCCGTCGCGAAGCCGACCGCGCCACGCCGCGCAGGGAGCGGCGTGGACGACGAGAGGGCGGGCCCGATGGGCCCGCCCTCTCGTCGCAGCAGCTCAGACCCCGACGTGGTTCCGGAATCGCGCGATCGCCGCGAACTCGTCGACCTGGAGGCTGGCGCCTCCGACGAGTGCTCCGTCGACGTCGGGCTCGCGCATGAAGCCGGCGATGTTGCCGGACTTCACGGAGCCGCCGTAGAGGATGCGGGTCTTCGCGGCGGTGTCGGCGCCGAGGACGTCGGCGACGACTCCGCGGAGCGCCTTGCAGACCTGCTGGGCCTGCTCGGGCGTCGCGGCCTGTCCGGAGCCGATGGCCCAGACCGGCTCGTAGGCGACGACGAGGTCGGCGTCCGCGGGGAGGCCGGTGAGGGCCTCCTTCAGCTGGGCGACCGGCACGGCCGACGGGCCGTGCTTCTCGAGGTCCTCCGCGGTCTCGCCGACGCAGATGATCGGAGCGACGCCGTGATTGACGGCCGCGGCCGACTTGGCGGCGATGTCCGCGTCCGTCTCGCCGTGGAGCGTGCGACGCTCCGAGTGGCCGACGATCACGTAGTCGCAGTCGAGCTGCTTCAGGAACTGACCCGAGATCTCACCGGTGTAGGCGCCGCTGTCGAACTTCGAGACGTCCTGCGCGCCGTACTTGAGCGGCAGCTTGTCCGAGTCGACGAGGATCTGCACGGGCCGGAGGTCCGTGAAGGGCGGGAACACCGCGACCTCGACGCCGTCGAAGTCGTGATCGGCGTCCTTGAGGCTCCACGCCAGCTTCTGCACGAAGGCGATGGCCTGGAGGTGGTCCAGGTTCATCTTCCAGTTGCCGGCGATGAGCGGGGTGCGGGCGGTGGTGTCTACCATCCGAGGACCTCCAGTCCGGGGAGGCGCTTGCCCTCGAGGAATTCGAGGCTCGCTCCGCCTCCCGTCGAGATGTGGCCGAACTGGTCGTCGCGGAACCCGAGGGCGCGGACGGCCGCGGCGGAGTCGCCTCCGCCGACGACGCTGAGACCGTCGACCTCGGTGAGCGCCTGCGCGACGGTCTTGGTACCCGCCGCGAACGGCTCGAGCTCGAAGACGCCCATGGGGCCGTTCCAGAACACCGTCCTGGACGCCGCGATGATCTCGGCGAAGTGCGCGGCGGTGTCCGGTCCGATGTCCAGGCCGAGGCCCTTCTCACCGAAGGGCGTGCCCTCGATCGCGTCAGCCGAGGCGACCTGGTGCTCGGCGTCGGGGCCGAACTCCGACGCCACGACGACGTCCGTCGGCAGGACGATCTCCACACCCAGCTCCTTCGCCTTCGCGAGGTAGCCGAGCACGGTGTCGACCTGGTCGGCCTCCAGCAGGCTGGCGCCGACCTCGTGGCCCTGGGCCTTGAGGAAGGTGAAGAGCATTCCGCCGCCGATGAGGATCGAGTCGACCTTCGGCAGCAGGTGCTCGATCACGCCGAGCTTGTCCGAGACCTTCGAGCCGCCGAGGACGACCGCGTAGGGGCGCTCGGGCTTCTCGGTGAGCCGCTCCAGCACCTCGAGCTCGGCCGCGATCAGCGTGCCGGCGGCGCTGGGGAGAAGCTCGGCGAGCTCGTAGACGCTCGCCTGCTTGCGGTGCACGACGCCGAACCCGTCGGAGACGAAGGCGTCGCCGTAGGCGGCCAGCTTCTCGGCGAAGGTGCGGCGCTCGGCTTCGTCCTTGCTCGTCTCGCCGGCGTTGAACCGGAGGTTCTCGAGGACGACGACCTGGCCGTCCTCGAGGGCGTCGACGGCGGCCGAGGCCGCCTCCCCGACGGTGTCCTCGGCGAAGGCCACCGGAGCGTCGAGCAGCTCGCCGAGGCGGGCGGCGACGGGAGCGAGGCTGTACTTCGCCTCGGGCTTCCCCTCGGGGCGCCCGAGGTGGCTCACGACCACGACTCGGGCGCCCTCGGAGACCAGACGCTGGAGCGTGGGCACCGACGCGCGCACGCGGCCGTCGTCCGTGATCGTTCCGTCCTTCAGGGGGACGTTCAGATCGCAGCGAACGACGACGCGCGTGCCTGCGAGGGAGCCCAGTGAGTCCAGAGTGCGGAGCGTCACTGCGCGCAGCCCTTAGAGCTTGCCGGCGACGAACTCGGTGACGTCGACGAGGCGGTTGGAGTAGCCCCACTCGTTGTCGTACCAGGAGGCGACCTTGACCTGGCTGCCGATGACCTTCGTGAGGCCCGCATCGAAGATCGACGAGTGCGGGTCGGTCACGATGTCGCTCGAGACGATCGGGTCCTCGGTGTACTTGAGGATGCCCTTGAGGTCTCCCTCGGAGGCCGCCTTGTACGCCGCGTTGATCTCCTCGACGGTGGCGGGCTTGGTCAGCTCGACGGTGAGGTCGGTGATCGAGCCGGTCGGGACCGGGACGCGGAGGGCGTAGCCGTCGAGCTTGCCGACGAGCTCCGGGATGACCAGGCCGAGCGCCTTGGCGGCACCGGTCGAGGTCGGGATGATGTTGACGGCGGCGGCGCGGGCGCGACGCAGGTCGCTGTGCGGGCCGTCCTGGAGGTTCTGGTCGGCGGTGTACGCGTGGACCGTGGTCATCAGGCCGCGCTCGATGCCGAAGTTGTCGAGCAGCACCTTGGCGAGCGGCGCGAGGCAGTTCGTGGTGCAGGACGCGTTCGAGATGATGTCGTGCGTCGCGGGGTCGTAGGTGTTCTCGTTCACGCCGAGGACCAGGGTCGCGACGTCGCTGCCGGTGGCGGGAGCGGAGACGATGACCTTCTTGGCACCCGCGGTGATGTGCTTGCGCGCGTCCTCCGACTTGGTGAAGCGGCCGGTCGACTCGATGACGACGTCGACTCCCAGCTCGCCCCAGGGGAGGTTCGCGGGGTCGCGCTCCTCGAGGACGATGATCGGCTTGCCGTTGACGACGATGCGGTCGCCGTCGAGCTCGACGGTCGCGTCGAGGCGGCCCGTGATGGAGTCGTACTTCAGGAGGTGCGCGAGGGCCTTGTTGTCGGTGAGGTCGTTGACCGCGACGATCTCGAGGTCGCTGCCCTTGGCGAGGGCTGCACGGAAGAAGTTACGGCCGATACGGCCGAAGCCGTTGATGCCGATCTTGACGGACACAGATATCTCCTGGTGAGGAAAGGCACCTCGACGGTGCAGTGGAGGGGTGGAAGCCGACGACAGGGCGTCCCGGACGCGGGGCCCGGGACGCCGAGATCGCTACGACAGTAGCAGCAGGCCCGAAGTCTTCTCGCGGGCCTTCTCGAAGCGCGCGGAGACGTCGGCCCAGTTCACGATGTTCCAGAACGCCTTGACGTAGTCGGCCTTCACGTTGACGTAGTCGAGGTAGAAGGCGTGCTCCCACATGTCGAGGAGGAGGACCGGGACGGTCGCCGCGGCGAGGTTGCCCTGGTGGTCGTAGAGCTGCTCGATGATGAGCTTCTCGCCGAGAGAGTCCCAGGCGAGGATCGACCAGCCGGAGCCCTGGATGCCGAGGGCCGAGGCGGTGAAGTGGGCGCGGAACTTGTCGAACGACCCGAAGTTGTCGTCGATGGCCGCGGCGAGCTCGCCGACGGGCTTGTCGCCGCCGTCCGGCGAGAGGTTGTTCCAGAACACGGTGTGGTTCACGTGACCGGCGAGGTTGAAGGCGAGGTCCTTCTGGAGCTTGTTCACGTTCGCGAGGTTCTCGCTGTCGCGAGCCTCCTGCAGCGAGGCGAGGGCGGTGTTCGCCCCGGCCACGTACGTCGCGTGGTGCTTGTCGTGGTGGAGCTCCATGATCCGCCCACTGATGTTCGGCTCGAGGGCCGAGTAGTCGTAGGGCAGTTCGGCGAGCGTGTAGTCAGCCATGTGCGATCTCCTGTTCGTGGTCGTCGCTCCCGTGCGACCCGCCGGCGTCTCGGCGTCCTCCGCGAGGCGGAGGAGGAGGGCCGGGAGTGTCCTGAGCGACCCGATCAGTCTAGCGAGGGGGCCCCTCCGCGTTCGGAGGGCTTGCGTTGTTCGACCAGGAGACACTCAGCGTTCGCCGGGCGGGGCGCGCCGTGCGGCCGGGCCTACAGGTCCTGCAGCTCGGCCGGGAGGTTCGCGTCGGTGCCCGGGATGTCGAGGTCGGACGCGCGCTTGTCGGCCATCGCGAGGAGGCGGCGGATGCGGCCGGCGACGGCGTCCTTCGTCATCGGCGGATCGGCGTGGTGGCCGAGCTCGTCGAGGCTCGCGTCGCGGTGCGCGAGGCGCAGGCGCCCGGCGTAGCGGAGGTGCTCGGGGATGTCGTCGCCCAGGATCTCCATCGCGCGCTCGACGCGGGCGCACGCCGCGACGGCGGCCTGGGCGGAGCGGCGGAGGTTCGCGTCGTCGAAGTTGACGAGGCGGTTCGCGGTCGCCCGCACCTCGCGGCGCTGGCGCAGCTCCTCCCAGCTCGCGACGGTCGCGGTCGCGCCCATCAGGGTGAGCATCGCGCTGATGCTCTCGCCGTCGCGGATGACGACCCGGTGGACGCCGCGCACCTCGCGGGACTTGGCCTGGACTCCCAGGCGTCCGGCGGCTCCGACGATCGCCATGGCCGCCTCGTTGCCGGGGCAGATGATCTCGAGCGCCGCGGAGCGGCCCGGGTCGGTCAGCGAGCCCTGGGCGAGGAAGGCGCCGCGCCACAGGGCGGCGAGCTCCTCGCGGGAGCCGGTCGTGAGGCGGTTGGGCAGGCCGCGGACGGGCCGGCCCCGCTGGTCGAGGAGGCCGGTCTGCCGGGCGAGGGTGTCCCCGCCCTCGACGACGCGCACCAGCCAGCTCGTGGTCCTCCGGGATCCGCCGGCCGAGACGATGCTGCCCTCGCTGCGGACGCCGTACAGCTCGGCGAGGTCGCGGCGCACGCGGGTCGCGAGCGGGGCGGAATCGAGCTCGACCTCGACCGCGAGGCGGTTGGAGATGATGTGCAGTCCTCCGGAGAAGCGGAGGATGGTCGCCAGTTCGGCGGCACGGACGGTGTTCTTGCGCGAGACGATCGCGACCAGTTCGCCCTTGACGTCTGCGGTGAGGGCCACGGAGTCTTCCTTACGTCGGGTGCGCGGCTGAGCGCGCGGGGATCATTCTCGGCCGAGGTCGCGGTGCGCCACGTTGACGGCGACGCCCGGCAGCTCGGCCAGACGGGCCGCGACACGGCCCGCGACCGCGACGGAGCGGTGCTTGCCTCCCGTGCAGCCGATCGCGATGGTCGCGTGGCGCTTGTTCTCGCGCTGGTAGCCGTCGAGCACGGGGCGCAGGGCCCGGGAGTAGGAGTCGATGAACTCCTCGGCGCCCTGCTGGGCCAGCACGTAGTCTCTCACCTCTTCGTCGAGACCCGTGTGCGGACGCAGCTCCGGGATCCAGTACGGGTTCGGCAGGAACCGCGCGTCGGCCACCATGTCGGCGTCCGTCGGCAGCCCGTACTTGAAGCCGAAGCTCATCACCGTGACCTGGAGGCCCGCGCGGCCGGCCTCGGCGAAGCGCTCGGTGATGCTGGTGGCCAGCTGGTGGATGTTGAGGTCCGAGGTATCGATGACGATGTCGGCCGACTCCCGCAGCTGAGCGAGGCGCGTCCGCTCGGCGGAGATGCCGTCGAGGAGGGTCCCCCGGCCCTGCAGCGGGTGCGGACGGCGCACCTGCTCGAAGCGGCGGACGAGCGCGGCGTCGGTGGCCTCGAGGAACACCACTCGGAGGTCGACCCCGGCGCGCAGCTCGCGGACGATGTCGCCGAGGTCCTCGAAGAAGTCGCGTCCGCGGACGTCGACGACCGCCGCGATCTTCGGCAGCGTGTCCCCTGCACGCTGCGCCAGGTCGACCAGCGGGCGCAGCATCTGCGGCGGCAGGTTGTCGACGACGTACCAGCCGAGGTCCTCCAGCGCGTTCGCGGCCGTGGACCGGCCCGCTCCGGACATCCCCGTGACGATCAGCACGTCCTGCTGCTCGCTCTCCGTGCTCATGCGCTCTCCGTGCTCGTGTCTGCTCGTGTCCTCGGTGCCGGGCACCGGCCGCTCTCCCCCGGAGCGCGGGCCTCCAGCCTAGGGCGTGCCCCCGACGGCGGACCCGTCCGGATGCAGGTGCGCGTGGATCGCGCCCGCCAGCGTCGGGCCGATGCCCTTGACCTCGGCGATCTCGGCCTCGCCCGCCTCGCGGAGCCGGGCGACGGATCCGAAGTGCTTCAGCAGGTCGCGAACTCGCGTGCCTCCGAGCCCGGGCACCTCGGCCAGCTGCGACGAGATGTCGCGCTTGCGACGCGTCCTCTGGTGGGTGATCGCGAAGCGGTGCGCCTCGTCGCGGATGCGCTGGAAGAGGAAGAGCGCATCGCTGTTGCGCGGCAGGATGACGGGGAAGTCGGAGTCCGGCAGCCAGATCTCCTCGAGGCGCTTGGCGATCCCGCAGAGGGTGATGCCGGTCACCCCGGACTCGTCGAGCGCGCGCTGCGCGGCTGCGACCTGCGGCTGGCCGCCGTCGACGATCAGCAGCTGCGGGGGGTACGAGAACTTGCGCCGCTTGGCCTCGCCGGTCTCGGGGTCGACCGCCGCGGGCTCGACCGGCTCGCGGAGGTACGCGAGGCGGCGGGTGAGCACCTGGTGCAGCGACTCGGTGTCGTCCGTCGACTCGGCGATGGAGAACCGCCGGTACTGGTCCTTCCGCGCGAGCCCGTCCTCGAAGACCACCATCGAGGCGACGATGTTGGTGCCGCTGAGGTGGGAGACGTCGTAGCACTCCATGCGGAGCGGCGCCTCGCTCATGCCGAGGGCGTCGCGGATGTCCTCCAGAGCCTGCGTCCGAGCGGTGAAGTCGGCGGAGCGGCGGGTCTTGTAGAGCATCAGCGAGTGCTTCGCGTTCTGCGTCGCCGTCTCGAGGAGGGCGGCCTTGTCTCCGCGCTGGGCCGCTCGGAGGCGCACGTTCGTGCCGCGCAGTCCGCTCAGCCACTCCTCGAGCGCCTCGGTGTCCTCGGGCAGCTCCGGCACGACGACCTCCCGGGGCGGGACGTCGCCGGTCTCGTAGGCGGCCTGGAGCGCCGTGTCGACGAGCTCCGCCGTGCTCATGTCGAGCTCCATGTCGACGACCCAGCCCCGCTCGCCGCGGATGCGCCCGCCGCGGACCCGGAACTGCTGCACGGAGGCGGCGAGCTCGTCGTGGACGATCGCGTAGAGGTCGACGTCCACGTTGTCCTTGAGCACGACCGCGCTCTTGGCGAGGACCGCGTCGAGGGCGGCGGCCTGATCGCGCAGCTTCCCCGCGCGCTCGTACTCCATCGCCGCCGCGGCCTCGCGCATCTCCTTCTCGAGCTCGCCGATCATCCGGCGGTCGTGGCTGCCCATGAAGGCGACGAAGCGGTCGACCATCTCGCGGTGCTCGGCGAAGGTGACGCGGTGGGAGCAGGGCCCGCCGCAGCGGCCGATCTGCGACGCGAAGCAGGGCTTGCCGCTCTGCATGGCGCGCTTGTAGTTGGAGTCGTTGCAGGTCCTGATCGGGAACGCCTTGATCATCAGGTCGATCGTCTCGTGGATCGCCCAGATCTTGGGGTAGGGCCCGAAGTAGCGGGCCTTCCTGATCTTGGCGTTCCGCGTGACCATCACCCGCGGGGCCTCGTCGCCGAGCGTCACCGCCATGTAGGGGTAGGACTTGTCGTCGCGGAACTTGACGTTGAAGGGTGGATCGAACTCGTTGATCCAGGTGAACTCGAGCTGCAGGGCCTCGACGTCGGTGCCGACGACGGTCCACTCGACGCCGGAGGCCGAGGTGACCATCCGCCGGGTGCGCTCGTGCAGGCTCGGCAGCGGGGCGAAGTAGTTGCTCAGCCGCGCGCGGAGGTTCTTGGCCTTGCCCACGTAGAGCACCCGCCCCCGGGCGTCCGTGAAGCGGTACACGCCCGGGAGGGTCGGGATCTCCCCCGGCTTCGGCCGGAAGTCGACTGTCTGCGCCATGCCTCTCGCTCGCGTCAGCCGAGGATCTCGGCGAGGAACATGCCGGTGTGGCTGCCCTCGACCTTCGCCACGTGCTCGGGGGTGCCCACCGCGACCACCTGTCCGCCGCCGGCGCCGCCCTCGGGACCCATGTCGATCAGCCAGTCGGCCGACTTGATGACGTCGAGGTTGTGCTCGATGGTGATCACCGTGTTGCCCTTGTCGACCAGGCCGTTGAGGACGAGGAGGAGCTTGCGGACGTCCTCGAAGTGCAGGCCCGTCGTCGGCTCGTCGAGCACGTAGACGCTGCGGCCGTTGGAGCGGCGCTGGAGCTCGGTCGCCAGCTTGACGCGCTGCGCCTCGCCGCCGGAGAGCGTGGTCGCGCTCTGCCCGAGGCGGACGTAGCCGAGGCCCACCTCCACCAGCGTGCGGAGGAAGCGGTGGATCGCCGTGATCGGCTCGAAGAAGTCGGCCGCCTCGGCGATCGGCATGTCGAGCACCTCGGCGATGTTCTTGCCCTTGTAGTGCACGGTCAGGGTGTCGCGGTTGTAGCGCGCTCCCCCGCAGACCTCGCACGCGACGTAGACGTCGGGCAGGAAGTTCATCTCGATCTTGATGGTGCCGTCGCCCGAGCAGGCCTCGCAGCGGCCGCCCTTGACGTTGAAGCTGAAGCGGCCGGGCAGGTACCCCCGCGCCTTCGCCTCGGTGGTCTCGGCGAAGAGGTTGCGGATGCGGTCGAACACGCCCGTGTAGGTGGCGGGGTTCGAGCGCGGCGTGCGGCCGATCGGATTCTGGTCGACGTGCACGACCTTGTCGAGGTTCTCGAGGCCGGTGACGCGCGTGTGCTTGCCCGGCACCTTGCGGGCGCCGTTGAGCTGGTTGGCGAGCACGCGGTAGAGGATGTCGTTCACGAGGGTGCTCTTGCCGGAGCCGGAGACCCCGGTGACCGCGACGAACGTGCCGAGCGGGAACTCCGCGTCGACCTTGCGGAGGTTGTTGGCGTTCGCCCCGACGACCTTGATCATCCGCTTGCGGTCGATCTTCCGCCGCTTCTTCGGGACCTCGATCGCCTTGCGGCCCGAGACGTAGTCGCCGGTGAGCGAGTGGGTGTTCTCGAGCAGCGACTCGTAGGAGCCGGAGTGCACGACCTTGCCGCCGTTGACCCCGGCGCCCGGGCCGATGTCGACGATCCAGTCGGCGGTGCGGATGGTGTCCTCGTCGTGCTCGACCACGATCAGCGTGTTGCCCAGGTCGCGCAGCTTGATGAGGGTGTCGATCAGGCGGCGGTTGTCGCGCTGGTGCAGGCCGATGCTCGGCTCGTCGAGCACGTAGAGCACGCCGGTCAGCCCGGAGCCGATCTGGGTCGCCAGGCGGATGCGCTGCGCCTCGCCGCCCGACAGGGAGGCGGCGGCGCGCGAGAGGTTGAGGTAGTTGAGCCCGACCTCGATGAGGAAGTCGATGCGCGCGCGGATCTCGCGCAGCACCTGCGCGGCGATGTGCGCCTCGCGGTCGGTCAGCTCGAGCCGGCTCATGAAGTCCTGGGCGTCGCCGAGGCTGAGGTCGGCCACGTCCGCGATGCTCGCCCCGTGCACGAGCACGGCGAGCACCTCGGGCTTGAGGCGGGAGCCCTTGCACACGGGGCAGGGCACCTCGCGGAGGAACTCGGACCAGCGGGTGCGCTGGACGTCGGTCTCGGCCTGGACGAACTGGCGCTCGATGTAGGGCACGACGCCCTCGAAGCCCGAGGTGTAGCTCATCTCGCGGCCGTAGCGGTTCTTCCACTTGACCTTGACCTCGAAGTTGTCGCCGTGGAGGACGGCCTGCTGCACCTCGGTGCTGAGGCGCTTCCACGGGGTGGTGAGCGTGAAGCCGAGGTCGCGGGAGAGGCCGTCGAGCAGCTTCTCGTAGTACTGGAACAGGCCCTTGCCCTGGGTGGTCCAGGGGATGATGACGCCCTCGGCGATGCTCAGGTCGGGGTCGCCGAGCAGCAGCTCGTCGTCGACCGACATGCGCGTGCCGAGGCCCGAGCACTCCGGGCAGGCGCCGAAGGGCGCGTTGAAGGAGAAGGTCCGCGGCTCGATCTCGGTCAGCGAGATCGGGTGGTTGTTGGGGCAGGACAGCTTTTCGGAGTAGGTGGTCCAGGCGCCGTCGCCCTCGCCGTCGACGTAGTTGATCTGCACGATGCCGTCGGTGAGCCGCAGGGCCGTCTCGAGCGAGTCGGTGAGGCGCCCGAGGATGTCGGGGCCGGCCACGAGCCGGTCGACCACGACGGAGATGTCGTGCTTGTACTGCTTCTTGAGCACCGGCGGCTCGCTCAGCTGGACGAGCTTCCCGTCCACCATGGCGCGGGAGTAGCCGCCCGCGGTCAGCTCCTTGAAGAGGTCGACGAACTCGCCCTTCTTCTGCGAGACGACGGGGCTGAGGATCTGGTAGCGGGTACCGGTCTCGAGCTCCATCAGCTGGTCGGCGATCTGCTGCACGGTCTGCGCGGAGATCCGCTCGCTGCAGATGGGGCAGTGCGGGACGCCGATGCGCGCCCACAGCAGACGCATGTAGTCGAAGATCTCGGTGATCGTGCCGACGGTGGAGCGCGGGTTGCGGTTCGTCGACTTCTGGTCGATCGAGACCGCGGGGCTGAGGCCCTCGATGAAGTCGACGTCAGGCCGGTCCACCTGCCCGAGGAACTGGCGGGCGTACGCGGAGAGGGACTCGACGTAGCGCCGCTGGCCCTCCGCGAAGATCGTGTCGAAGGCCAGGGAGGACTTGCCCGAGCCCGAGAGACCGGTGAACACCACCATCGAGTCGCGCGGGATCTCGAGGTCGACGTTCTGCAGGTTGTGCACCCGCGCGCCGCTCACCACCAGCTTCGAGGACGACTCGTCGAGCGAGGAGACGAAGCGGTGGAAGGAGGGAGAGGGGGTGGAGGAGGGGTCCGTAACGGCGTTCAGGATCGACACCCCGAAAGTGTATGCGGAGCCACCGACATCGCCCGTGGCGTTCGCTGGGCGCTGATCCGCGGGCCCCTCCCCTTGCGGATCAGCGCCTCCGATCAGGACAGGTGCCCGGCCTTCTCCATCTGGCGGAGCTCGCGCTTGAGCTCCTGGACCTCGTCCCGCAGCCGGGCCGCGAGCTCGAACTTGAGCTCGCCCGCCGCCTGGAGCATCTGCCCGTTGAGGTCGGAGATGATCGCCTCGAGGTCGTTGCCGCCGTTCGCGGCGAGACCCTGACGGCGCAGGTTCGGCGTCGGGCTCTTCTTCTTGGCGTCGCGCCCGGCGAGCAGCTTGGCGGTGTCGGCCCCCTCGCGGGCGAGGGCGTCGGTGATGTCGGCGATCTTCTTCCGCAGCGGCGTCGGGTCGATGCCGTGGTCGAGGTTGTAGGCGACCTGCTTCTCGCGTCGGCGGTCGGTCTCGTCGATCGCGAGCCGCATCGAGTCCGTCACCTTGTCGGCGTACATGTGGACCTCGCCCGAGACGTTGCGCGCCGCACGGCCGATCGTCTGGATCAGCGACGTGGACGAGCGGAGGAAGCCCTCCTTGTCGGCGTCGAGGATCGCCACGAGCGAGACCTCGGGCAGGTCGAGCCCCTCGCGCAGCAGGTTGATGCCGACCAGGACGTCGTACACGCCCGCCCGCAGCTCCGAGAGGAGCTCGACGCGCCGCAGGGTGTCGACGTCGGAGTGCAGGTAGCGGACCCGGACGCCGGCCTCCGTGAGGAAGTCGGTGAGCTCCTCGGCCATGCGCTTCGTCAGCGTCGTGACGAGCACGCGCTCGTCGCGCTCGGTGCGGCGCTTGATCTCCTCGAGCAGGTCGTCGATCTGGCCCTTCGTCGGCTTGACGACGATCTCGGGATCGATCAGGCCGGTCGGGCGGATGATCTGCTCGACGATGCCGTCGGCGATGCCCATCTCGTAGCGGCCCGGGGTCGCCGAGAGGTAGACGGTCTGGCCGACGCGCGACTTGAACTCCTCCCACTTCAGGGGCCGGTTGTCCATCGCCGAGGGCAGGCGGAAGCCGTGCTCGACCAGCGTGCGCTTGCGGGAGGCGTCGCCCTCGTACATCGCACCGATCTGCGGCACCGTCACGTGCGACTCGTCGATCACGACGAGGAAGTCGTCCGGGAAGTAGTCGAGCAGGCAGTGCGGGGCCTCTCCCGACTCGCGGCCGTCGATGTGCCGGGAGTAGTTCTCGATGCCGGAGCAGAATCCGATCTGCTGCATCATCTCGAGATCGAAGGTCGTGCGCATCCGCAGGCGCTGCGCCTCGAGGAGCTTGTTCTGCTTCTCGAGGTCGGCCAGGCGCACCTCGAGCTCCTGCTGGATGGTGTCGATCGCACGGTGCATGACGTCCTGGCTGGCGACGTAGTGCGAGCCGGGGAAGACCGACACGGAGTCGAGCTTCCGGACGATGTCGCCGGTGAGCGGGTGGAGCGTGTAGAGCGCCTCGATCTCGTCGCCGAACATCTCGATCCGGATCGCGAGCTCCTCGTACATCGGGATGATCTCGATCGTGTCGCCCCGCACTCGGAAGGTGCCGCGGGCGAAGTCGACGTCGTTGCGCGCGTACTGCATCGACACGAACTTGCGGATGAGGCGGTCCCGGTCGACCCGCTGGCCGACCTGGAGCGCCACCATCGCCTCGAGGTACTGCTCGGGCTGGCCGAGGCCGTAGATGCAGGAGACGGTCGACACCACGATCACGTCGCGGCGGCTCAGGAGCGAGTTCGTGGTGGAGTGGCGCAGCCGCTCGACCTCGGCGTTGACCGAGCTGTCCTTCTCGATGAAGGTGTCGGTCTGCGGGACGTAGGCCTCGGGCTGGTAGTAGTCGTAGTACGAGACGAAGTACTCGACGGCGTTGTTGGGGAATAGCTCGCGGAACTCGTTGGCGAGCTGCGCGGCGAGGGTCTTGTTGTGCGCGAGCACGAGCGTGGGACGCTGCACGGCCTCGACGAGCCAGGCCGTGGTCGCGGACTTGCCGGTCCCGGTGGCGCCCAGCAGGACGACATCGGTCTCGCCGGCGTTGATGCGGGCGCTCAGATCGGCGATCGCGCCGGGCTGGTCACCGCTCGGCTTGTACTCGCTGATGACCTCGAACGGGTGCACGGCACGGGTTGGCTCCATGGTTCGAAGCGTAGCCGCGACCACCGACACCTGACGGCGCGTGCGCTGGCGGCGAACGGGGGTGCGCTCTCCGGCCGGGCCGCTCGGCCACGAGGGCGGGTGTCCGGGAGGGACCGTCAGCGGGCGAGCCGCTCCCACAGCGCGTCGGTCCGAGCGAGCGTCTCCTCCAGCGTGCCGGAGGAGTCGATCACGACGTCGGCGAGGGCGAGGCGCTCCTCGTCGCTCGCCTGCGACGAGACCCGCGCACGTGCCTCCTCCTCGGTCAATCCCCGGAGGGCGACGAGACGCTCGATGCGGAGGTGCTGCGGCGCGTGCACGACGACCACCTCGTCGAACTCCCCCGCTCCGCGGCCCTCGGCCAGGAGGGGGACGTCGTAGACGACCACCGCGTCCGGGTCCGCCTCGGCGGCCTCCGCGAACAGCCGCTGCGAGCGGAGCGTCACCGCCGGATGGGTGATCGCATTGAGGTCGGCGCGGGCCGCCGCGTCCGAGAAGACGATCGCGCCGAGCGCCGGGCGGTCCAGCGCGCCGTCCGCGCGGATCACGGACGGGCCGAAGCGCTCGGCGATCGCCGCCAGCGCCGACTCCCCCGGCTCGACGACCTCGCGCGCGAGGACGTCGGCGTCGACCACCACCGCTCCGTGCTCGGCGAGACGGCGGGCGACAGTGGACTTGCCCGAGGCGATGCCTCCGGTGAGGGCGACGAGATGCACCCGGCCACCCTACCCAGCGCCGTCGCCCGGAACGCCGAACGGCCGGCCCCCGAGGGGACCGGCCGTTCGATGCGATGTGCTCGCGATCAGTTGTTCGAGGACAGCTTCTCGCGGAGCGCGGCGAGCGACTCGTCGTCGGCGAGGGTGCCGCCGGTGGTCGACTCGCTGGTGAAGCCGGCGCCGACCGAGACGCCCTCGGAGACGGTGGCCGCCTCCTCCTGCGACTTGGCCACCTGGGCCTTGTGGGCCTCCCAGCGCGCCTGAGCAGCGGCGTACTCCTGCTCCCAGGCCTCGCGCTGCGACTCGAAGCCCTCGCGCCACTCGTTGGTCTCGGGGTCGAAGCCCTCGGGGTACTTGTAGTTCCCCTGGTCGTCGTACTCCGTGGCCATGCCGTAGAGCGCCGGGTCGAACTCGGTGCCCTCGGGGTCGACGTTCTCGTTCGCCTGCTTGAGCGAGAGGGAGATGCGGCGACGGTCGAGGTCGATGTCGATGACCTTGACGAACACCTCTTCGCCGACCGACACGACCTGCTCGGCGAGCTCGACGTGCTTGCCCGACAGCTCGGAGATGTGGACGAGGCCCTCGATGCCGTCCGCGACGCGGACGAAGGCACCGAACGGGACCAGCTTCGTGACCTTGCCCGGCGCGACCTGTCCGATCGCGTGGGTGCGGGCGAAGACCTGCCACGGGTCCTCCTGGGTCGCCTTGAGCGAGAGCGACACGCGCTCGCGGTCGAGGTCGACCTCGAGGATCTCGACGGTGACCTCCTGGCCCACCTCGACGACCTCGGAGGCGTGCTCGATGTGCTTCCAGGAGAGCTCGGAGACGTGGACGAGACCGTCGACCCCGCCGAGGTCGACGAACGCACCGAAGTTGACGATCGACGACACGACGCCCTTGCGGACCTGACCCTTGTGCAGGTTGTTCAGGAACGTGGTGCGGCTCTCGGACTGGGTCTGCTCGAGGAGCGCGCGACGCGACAGGACCACGTTGTTGCGGTTCTTGTCGAGCTCGAGGATCTTCGCCTCGATCTCCTGGCCGAGGTACGGCGTGAGGTCGCGGACGCGGCGCAGCTCGATGAGCGAGGCCGGGAGGAAGCCGCGGAGGCCGATGTCGACGATGAGACCGCCCTTGACGACCTCGATGACCGAGCCGGTGACGACGCCGTCCGACTCCTTGATCTTCTCGACGTCGCCCCACGCACGCTCGTACTGCGCACGCTTCTTGGACAGGATCAGGCGACCCTCCTTGTCCTCCTTCTGGAGGACGAGGGCCTCGACGCTGTCGCCCACGTTGACGACCTCGGAGGGGTCGACGTCGTGCTTGATGGAGAGCTCGCGCGAGGGGATGACGCCCTCGGTCTTGTAGCCGACGTCGAGGAGGACCTCGTCGCGGTCGATCTTCACGACGGTGCCTTCGATGAGGTCTCCGTCGTTGAAGAACTTCAGAGTCTTTTCGACCGCGGCAAGAAAGTCTTCAGCAGACCCGATGTCGTTGATCGCGACCTGCTTGGTTGCCTTGTCGGTCGTTGCGGTTGTCATTAAGGGATGCTCCAGGATGGATGGGTCTCGGGCGGCGGCCGCCTGCGGGCCTCGCGGCTCGGCGGAATGGTGACCACTGCGGTGGTGAGGGATGTGCCTCCGGCCCGGGAGCCGCGCTCGGCCGGCCGGAGGACCGGCCTTCCTCGCGCGCCGCGGGCACGGCGGCGCCACAGATGTGACACCCCAGCTTAGACGCCCCGGGAGGCGCACGGCAATCTCGCCGCGCCCGTCCAGGCGCGGGTTCCGGAGTCAGCCGGCGAGGGAGGAGCGGAGGGTGTCGAGACCGACGCCGCCGAGGTCGAGCGCCCTCCGGTGGAAGGCCGCGAGCGAGAACGCGGCGCCCTCGCGCGCCTCCGCCTCGTCGCGCAGCTGCTCCCAGATCCGCTGCCCGATCTTGTAGGACGGAGCCTGCCCCGGCCAGCCGAGGTACCGGTTCACCTCGAAGCGCACGAACGCGTCGTCCATGTTCACGTTGGCCCGCATGAAGTCGAGGGCCGACTCGGCGGTCCAGACGGTGCCGGAGCCCGGCATCGGCTTCTGGAGGTGCACGCCGATGTCCAGCACGACGCGCGCCGCGCGCATCCGCTGGCCGTCGAGCATGCCCAGGCGGTCGGCCGGGTCGTCGAGGTAGCCGAAGCGCTCCATCAGCCGCTCCGCGTAGAGCGCCCAGCCCTCGGCGTGGCCGGAGGTCCCGGCGAGCTGACGGCGCCAGGTGTTGAGGCGGGCGCGGTTGTGGACGGCCTGGCCGATCTGCAGGTGATGGCCCGGGACGCCCTCGTGGTAGACCGTGGTCAGCTCCCGCCAGGTGGCGAACTCGGTGACTCCGGCCGGGACCGACCACCACATCCGCCCTGGGCGCGAGAAGTCGTCGCTCGGACCGGTGTAGTAGATGCCGCCCTCCTGGGTCGGCGCGATCCTGCACTCGAGGCGGCGCACCTCCTCCGGGATGTCGAAGGCGGTGCCGGCGAGCTCGCGGACGGAGCGGTCGCTGGTCTCCTGCATCCACGCCTGCAGAGCGTCGACGCCGTGCAGAGTGCGGGCCGGGTCCGCCTCGAGGTGGGCGATCGCCTCGGCGACGGAGGCGCCGGGCAGGATCTCGCGCGCGATCGCCTCCTGCTCGGACGTCGTGCGGGCCAGCTCCTCGATCCCCCACTCGTAGGTCTCGTCGAGGTCGACGACAGCGCCGAGGAAGCGGCGGGAGTGCAGCGCGTACAGCTCCCGGCCGACGGCGTCCTGCTCGGTCGCGGCGGGGGCGAGCTCGCCCCGGAGGAACTGCGCGAGCGACCCGTAGGCGGCCGAGGCACGGCGGGCGCCGTCCTCCAGCCGCTGAGCGAGCGACGCGGGCAGGGATCCGGCGGCGGGAGCGGCCTCCGCGGCCAGCTCGGCGAAGAACCCGCGGGGAGCGGCGATCTTCCGCGCCTGCTCGGCGACGAGCTCGACCTGGCGGCGGGCGGGGACCACGCCGGTGCGGATCCCCTCGCGCAGGGTCTCCGCGTAGCCCTCGAGGGCGGCCGGCACGGCCAGCAGCCGCTCGGCGACCGCCTCCCAGTCGGCGACCTCGTCCGTCGGCATCAGGTCGAAGACGTCGCGCAGCTCCTGCGCCGGGGACGCGATCACGTTGAGGTCCCGCAGCGGCAGACCGGCGTCGTGCCCCTCCAGGGAGAGCCGGAGCTGGGCGCCGAGGTCGGCGGCCGTGACGCGGTCGACGTCGTCCACGGGGTCGGCGGCCTCGAGCTCGGCGAGGGCCGAGGCGGTCGCCGCCCGGGCCTGCTCGAGACCGGCCGGCGAGTAGTCGCCCAGACGGCCGTTCGCGCCGCTGCGTCCGATCGCGGTGCCGAGGGTGGGGTCGAGGTCGACGAGCGTGTCGACCCAGCGCTCGGCGACGGCGTCGACGGCGGTGGGCTCGCGGGGGGTGTCGGTGCTCATGCCTCCGAGCCTAGCCAGGCCCTGCGGCCGGCTCAGTGCGCGGCGACGTCCCAGTCGGACCCGTGGCCCACCTGCACCTCGAGCGGGACGCTCAGGTCGGCGGCACCCGCCATCCGGCCGCGGACGACCGCCTCGAGCGACTCCTCCTCGCCGGGGGCGACGTCGAAGATCAGCTCGTCGTGCACCTGGAGGAGCATCCGCGAGCCGAGCCCCTGCTCGTCGAGGTCGGCCTGCACGCCGATCATCGCGCGCTTCATGATGTCGGCGGCCGAGCCCTGGATCGGCGAGTTGAGTGCCGCCCTCTCGGCGTTGTCGCGGAGGACGCGGTTCGCGCTCTGCAGGTCGGGGAACGGACGCCGGCGTCCGAAGATCGTCTCGGTGTAGCCGGTCTCGCGGGCCTGCTCGACGACGCTGCGGAGGTAGTCGCGCACCGCGCCGAAGCGGACGAAGTAGTCGGTCATCAGCTGCTTGGCCTCGGCGCTCGAGATGCGCAGCTGCTTCGACAGGCCGAAGGCGCTCAGGCCGTAGGCGAGACCGTACGACATCGCCTTGACCTTGTTGCGCATGGCCGAGGTGACGTCGCCCGGATCGACGCCGAAGATCCGCGATCCGACGAAGCGGTGCAGGTCCTCGCCGGAGTGGAAGGCCTCGATCAGCCCGGCGTCCCCGGAGAGGTGCGCCATGATCCGCATCTCGATCTGCGAGTAGTCGGCGGTGAGGAGGGTGCTCGCGTCCGCTCCGTGGACGAAGGCGGTGCGGATGCGGCGGCCCACCTCGCTGCGGACGGGGATGTTCTGCAGGTTCGGGTCGTTGGAGGAGATCCGGCCGGTGGCCGTGCCGGTCTGGTCGTAGCTGGTGTGGATCCGGCCGTCGGCGGTGACCGACTTCTCGAGCGTCTCGATGATCTGCTTGAGCTTGGTCGCGTCGCGGTGCTCGAGGAGCAGCCCGAGGAACGGGTGCGGGTGGGACTCCTGCAGGTCGGCGAGGGCGGAGGCGTCGGTGGTGTAGCCCGTCTTCGTGGCCCGGGTGCGCGGCATGTCGAGCTCCTCGAAGAGGACCTGCTGCAGCTGCTTGGGCGAGCCGAGGTTCATCTCGTGGCCGATCTCCGCGAACGCGCGGCTCGCGAGGTCGGCGGCCGAGACGGTCAGCTCGGCGCGGAGGCGCGCCAGCACGTCGGCGTCGATCGCGACGCCGGTGAGCTCCATCGTCGCGAGGACCTGGACGATCGGCAGCTCGATGTCGACGAGCACCGAGAGCATCCCCTCGCCCAGCCGCTCGCGCAGCGGAGCGACGAGCCGGTACGCGTACCAGGCCTCGGTGGCGGGCCCCATCGGATCGACGGTGGGGACCAGCTGGTTCGGGTCGCCCTGCGCCATGGTCTCGTCGAGGTGCTGCGCGACCTGCGCCGCGAGCGTGGCCGGGTGCCCGGTGGGCTGCACCAGCCAGGAGGCGACGCGGGTGTCGAACGCGAGCCCCGCGACGGGGAGTCCGGCCCTCCGCAGCGCCTTGATCTGGGGCTTCGCGTCGGCGAAGTACTTGGGGGCGGGCCCGGCCAGCCACTGCTCGAGCGCGGTGTAGTCGGGTCGCTCGGCGGCCCACGGGACGAACGCCGTCTCCTTCTCGACCGCGAGACCCACACCCTCGAGCCCGCCGGCTCCGAGCAGGACCTGCACGGCGACGGGCGCGGTGCCCTTCGCCGACACGCGGTCGAGCCAGTGCGCGAGCTCCTCGTCGACCAGGGTGCGGACGGCGGGTGCGGAGGTCGTGACCACGTCGCCCGCCAGGGCCGCGGCAGCGCCGTCGACGCCCTCCTCCGCGGCGATCGTGAGGACCCGCTCCTGCAGGGTCTTGAACTCGAGGCGGCTGAAGATCTCGCGGACCGCGTCGGGATCGATCGGACGGCGCGTCAGATCGTGCGGCCCGAGGGGGAGCTCGACGTCCGTCACCAGCCGGTTGAGGCGGCGGTTGCGGAGCGCGTTCTCCTTCTGCTCGCGTAGCTTCTCGCCGACCACGCCCTTGATCTCGTCGGCGTGGGCGATGATGTCGGCGACCGTGCCGTACTGGTTGACCCACTTCGCGGCCGTCTTGGGGCCGACCTTGTCGACGCCGGGCAGGTTGTCGCTGGTCTCGCCGACGAGCGCGGCGATCTCGGGGTACTGGTGCGGCTCGACGCCGTACTTCTCGAAGACCTTGTCGCGGTCGTAGCGGGTGAGCTGCGAGACGCCCTGGGTGGAGGGGTAGAGCAGGGTGACGTCCGGGGTCACCAGCTGTATGGTGTCGCGATCGCCCGAGACGACCAGCACGCGGAAGCCGGCCTCGGCCCCCTGGCGCGCGAGCGTCGCGAGGATGTCGTCGGCCTCGAAGTCCTCCTTCGAGACGGTCCGGATGTTCATGGCGTGCAGCGCCTCCTCGAGGAGGGGGACCTGGCCCTTGAACTCGGGCGGCGTCTCGCCGCGGGTGCCCTTGTACTCCGGGTACTCGCGGGTGCGGAACGAGTAGCGGGAGATGTCGAACGCGACGCCGAGGTGGGTCGGCTTCTCGTTCTTCAGCAGCAGGATCAGCATCGAGAGGAAGCCGTGGATGGCGTTGGTGTGCTGGCCCTCGCGGGTCTGGAAGCTGTCGACCGGGAGCGCGTAGAACGCCCGGAACGCCAGGGAATGGCCGTCGACGAGCAGGAGGGTAGGCTGTTCCGGATCTGACACAGGGCCAGACTACACAGCGCCTCCGACACCGGATCGGCCCGCTCGCGCCCGCCGGTCAGGGCCGCTCCGAGGCTCCAGCGCGAGGAGCGACGTGACCGAGCCGACCCCCACCACGACCGCCTGGATCCGCCCGCCCGCGCTCGACCTGGTCGCCGGGATCGGCCGCGGCATGGGCGAGCTCGCCGAGCGGATGGGGATCCTCTGGCACGAGCTCACCCCGCAGCACTCGGTGGCCTCGATGCCCGTCGAGGGCAACCGGCAGCCGGTCGGCATCCTGCACGGCGGCGCGCACGTCGTGCTCGCCGAGTCGATGGGCTCGATCGCGGCGAACGTGCACGCCGGCGCGGGCCGCCTGGCGATGGGCATCGAGCTGAACGCGAGCCACAGCCGGTCGGTCCACTCGGGCTTCGTGATCGCCACCTGCGACGCGATCCACCTGGGCTCCACCCTCACCACCCACGAGATCGTCGTGCGCGACCAGGAGGGGCGCCGCCTCTCCACCGTGCGGATCACCAACATCATCCGAGACGCCCGCTGACGGGGAGCGGACGGGTCCCCCTCGCGGGAGCGGAGGGCGAGGACCGCGATCGCCGTCGGGACCGCCCGCGCCTGCGCGCGACCGGGGATCGACCGGTCGGCCGCGCCGCTCGGAGGCCCGGCACCGCGGCGAGCGGCACTGTCAAGCGACGGCGCGCGACTGTGCCCGGTGGTGCCCGAAGGGCGACACTGAGCGGATGAGCCTTCGCCATCTCCTCAAGAGCCTCCCGTCCATGCCCTCCGACCTGCCCTCGTTCGACGCGGAGGCGGCTCCGGCCGATCCTCTCGAGCTGTTCGCGCAGTGGCTCGAGGAGGCGAAGGACGCGGGCCAGCTCCTCCCCCACGGCGCCACGCTCTCCACCGCCTCCGACGACGGCACCGTCTCGGCGCGCGTGCTCGTGCTGCGCGAGATCGACGAGGCGGGCTGGGCGTTCTCCACCCATGCCACCAGCCCCAAGGGACGCGCCATGGAGGAGAACCCGCACGCCGCGCTGACCTTCTTCTGGCCGGTCCAGGGCCGTCAGGTCCGGGTCGAGGGCCGGGTCGAGCGCGCCTCCGCGCAGGAGTCGGCCGACGACTTCCGCCGCCGCTCCGAGGCCGCTCGCACCGCCCTGCTCGTCGGACGCCAGAGCGAGCCGATGCGCAGCGCGCAGGACTTCGGCCTCGTCACGCTCCAGACCAGCGTCGCCGTGGGCTGCTCGCCCGCGACGCTCGACCGGGAGTGGGCCGTCTACCGCGTCGTGCCCGAGCGCATCGAGTTCTGGCAGGGCTCGACCGCGCCGGAGCAGGATCACACCCGTCTCGAGTACCGCCCGGGAACGACGGAGGCGGGCGGCTCCCCGTGGGAGCGCACCCGCCTCTGGCCCTGAGGCCGTGGGCCCTCGGGCCCGGCCTCGCGCTAGGCCTTCTTCGTGCTCAGCTGCTCGATGATCGCCTGCGCGACGTCGTGCATGGTGAGCCGGCGGTCCATGGAGGCCTTCTGGATCCAGCGGAACGCCTCGGGCTCGGTGAGCCCCATCTTCTCGTTGAGCAGGCCCTTGGCGCGGTCGACGAGCTTGCGGGTCTCGAAGCGCTCGACCATGTCGGCGACCTCGGCCTCGAGGGTGAGGATCTGGGCGTACCGCGAGAGGGCGATCTCGATCGCGGGCAGCAGGTCGTTGGGCGTGAAGGGCTTCACGACGTAGGCGAGCGCTCCGGCCTCGCTGGCGCGCTCGACGAGCTCCTTCTGGCTGAAGGCGGTGAGCAGGACGACGGGCGCGATGTGCGCCTTCGAGAGGCGCTCGGCCGCCGAGATGCCGTCGAGCTGGGGCATCTTGACGTCCATGATGACGAGATCGGGGCGCAGCTCGGTGGCGAGGGCCACAGCGGTCTCGCCGTCGCCGGCCTCGCCGACGACCTCGAAGCCGTTGTCGCGGAGGATCTCCACGATGTCGAGGCGGATGAGGGATTCGTCTTCGGCGACGACGACCCGACGGGGTGCGGTCGACGAGGGTTCCTGGTCAGTCACGCCGATGAGCCTACGGTATTCTCGACGGGCTGGTGATGAGCCGGTGTGGCGGAATGGCAGACGCGGGGCACTCAAAATGCTCTGTCCGAGAGGGCTTGTGGGTTCGAGTCCCACCACCGGTACCCGCCTGGTCGCGCGGTGCGCGCCTCCGCTCGCTAGCGTCGTCGGATGAGCACCGACCCCTGGCCCCTGTTCTCGCTGGAGCTGCGCACGCCGCGGCTCGAGCTGCATCCGGTCCGCGACGCCGACCTCGGCCCTCTCGCCGACGCGGCCCTCGCGGGCGTGCACGAGAGCGGCCGCTCGCCGTTCCCCTCCCCCTGGGCCGAGGCGCCGGCGGAGCGCCTGCCCGGCGAGCTCGCCCGCTTCCACTGGTCGCAGCGCGCGCAGACGACGCGGGAGGCGTGGCGCGTCGCGTTCGCCGTGGTCGAGGACGCCCGGGTCGTCGGCTGTCAGGACGTGGTCGCCGAGTCCTTCGCCACCACCCGCACCCTGACCTCGGGCTCGTGGCTCACCCGCTCGGCGCAGGGCCGCGGCCTCGGGCAGGAGATGCGAGCGGCCGTCCTCCTCCTCGCCTTCGACCACCTCGGAGCCGAGGTCGCCGAGAGCGCCGCCCTCGCCTGGAACACCCGCTCGATCCGGGTCTCGGAGGCCCTCGGCTACCGGCCGAACGGGACGCACCGGATCGTCGGTCCGGACGGTGCGCCGGTCGAGGAGCTGCGGTTCCGCGTCACGCCGGAGACTTTGGTGCGGCCGGAATGGACGCTGGAGGCCTCGGGGATCGACGCCGCACGAGCGGTCCTCGTCCAGGACCCGCTCGGTCCGCCCTCCCCTGTCTGATTCACCAGAACATCGTGCCCGGCGAGCCCTTGAACGGACCGACCACACGCGAGGTGATCCAGCCGCCGTAGAAGTCGCCCGGCTGCGGCTGGACCGTCTCGCCGTCGACCGTGCAGGAGTCCATCCGGCCGGGGTAGAGGGCGACGGTGTCGACGAGGGCCTCGAAGCCGGCCATCGGCTCGGGGTACGTCCAGCCCACCGCCTCCGCGACCGCTCCTCCTCCCCCGCGCACGGTCAGGTAGGAGGCCGCGCCCTTGAACTCGCAGATGCTGCGGCCGGGCGCGGGCTCGAGCGCCCCGGGCGCGAACGAGGACACGGGGAGGTAGTAGACGGGAGGGTGGCTCGTCTCGAGGACGCGGAGAGCGTCGCGGGACTCGGCGACGACGACGCCGCCCAGCCGCACGACCACGTGCTCGGTGGTGGTCTCGACCCTCGGCGGTCGCGGGTAGTCCCAGACGGATTCCTGGCCCTCGGCGGGCGGCACGCGCTTCATCCCGCTCACGCTACGCGGCGGGGAGCGGTGCTCCGGCGCCTCCCAGAGGATGCCCGGGCGGACGCCGCGGCTCCGCAGATCCCCGCCGCCGGGACGCGCGGGGGCCCCGGTCGCGTAACGTCGTCCCTGCGGCGGAACCCCGAGCCCGCGCGCAGAAGGAATCCAGAGTGCCCACCGAATGCATCCACGGCCTCGACATCGCGCTCTGCGACGTCTGCACCCCGAAGAAGCTCCCCGAGCAGGTCGGCCGTGCCACCCGCGCCCCCGCGCGCGTGCCCGGGACCTCCCGTGCGGCCACCGCCCGCGCCGCCGCCCGCGGCACGGCGCGCGAGAAGCCCCTGCCGAAGGTCGACATCGCCGCGCAGCGGATCTACCACGTCACCCACCTCGACAACCTCGAGGCGATCGTCGCCGCCGGCGCGATCCTGGCGGACCAGCAGCTCCAGGAGCGCCCCGCGATCGACGTCAGCGCCGAGACCACCCGCGAGCACCGCCGTGCCGTGCAGGTGAAGGACGGCGTCAGCGTCGCCGGCTTCGTGCCCTTCTTCCTCTCCCCCGACGCCGCCCTCTGGGCCGACCTGCGCGGCGAGCGGGTCGCTCCGCACTGGTCGCCGAGCGCCCACGAGACCACCGCCTCGCAGTACGTCGTCCTGGTGGGCTCGCTCGCCTCCGCCCCGGTGCTGAGCGACGGCGACGCCTCCCACGTCCTCACGCGCTTCACCGAGGGCGACGCGCTCGTGCGCACCTTCGCGCGCCTCCTGGTCGACGAGCCGGCCCTGCGCAGCGCGGAGGCGCTCGTGCCCGAGCGCTTCCCGCTCGAGGGCGTCGCGACGGTCGGCGTGGCGTCGGTCGCCGCCCGCAACCGCGTCAAGGCTCTCTTCGAGGGCATCGACGCCTCTCCCCGCGTCGCCGTCTATCCGCCGTGGTTCCACCCGGTGGCCGAGGAGGAGTGACCCGGCGCTAGTCGGCCTCGAGGAGGTCGAGGCGGTCGGCCAGGTACCGGCGCAGCGGCATCAGTCCCTGCTCGCCCAGACCGGGCGCCCAGCGCACGAGCACCTCGGAGCCGCGCAGGGCCAGCGGCTCCTGGCCCGACTCGAGCGCTGCGGCGTCCAGTGCGAGGCGCCGCCAGCCGTAGTTGACGATCTCGCCCTCCTGGAACGGACCGTCGAAGGCGGCGCGCCGGATCTCGCGGCGCGCCTCCTGCGACTCGGACTGGTTGTTGGCGTGCAGCGGAGCGACGGCACGAGTGACCGATCCCGTCGCGAGGAGCTCGCCCTCGCGTCCGAGGAGCACCACGCCGAGGCGCCACGCGCGGGTCACCGGCGCCATCACCGGCTTGCGGCGGAAGCCGAGGATCGCGCGCGGCGTCCGCAGCTCGGCGACGGCCTGGTCGGCGATGCCGCGGGCGTCGAGCTCTGCGGAGAGCTCGCGCAGGAGCGCGGCCAGATCGGCGGCGGCCTGCTCGGCCCCGGGTGCTGCGGGCATCGCTCCTCCTCGGCTCGTCCCGCCAGCCTACGGGCGCGGTGTGCACCGGCCACCCCGCTCCGCACCGCTAGCATCGCCTGACGACACCGAGGAGGACGAGCGATGCGCGTCATCATGATGGGCCCGCCCGGCGTGGGCAAGGGCACCCAGGCGGCCGTGCTGTCGCGCGAGCTGGGGGTGCCGGCGATCTCCACCGGCGATCTGTTCCGCGCGCACGTCGCCGACGGCACCGACCTCGGACGGCGTCTGCGGGCGCTCGTGGAGGCCGGCGAGTACGTGCCGGACGAGCTGACGAACGCCCTGGTCGCCGAGCGCATCGCCGAGGAGGACGCCCGGGACGGGTTCATCCTCGACGGCTACCCGCGCACGCTCGCCCAGGTGGACGCGCTGGCGGAGCTCCTCGAGGAGCGGGGCACGCCGCTCTCGTGCGTCGTGCTGCTGACGGCCAACGCGGACGTGGTCCTCGAGCGGCTGCACGTGCGGGCGCAGGAGCAGGACCGCGCCGACGACGACCCCGAGGTGGTGCGGAACCGGATCGAGGTCTACGAGCGCGAGACGGCTCCTCTGGCGGAGGTCTACGACGAGCGCGAGCTCCTGGTGCGGATCGACGGCTCCGCCTCGCAGGACGAGGTCGCCGCGAGGATCATCGCGGCGTGCCGGCCCGAGTGAGCCGACCCGCCGCGACGCGGGGTCAGATCGCCGAGGCGAGGACCTCGTCGAGCTTGGCCGAGGCCTCCTCGTCGGTGCCCTTCAGGGCGAGCGAGAGCTCCGACACGAGGATCTGACGCGCCTTGAGGAGCATCCGCTTCTCGCCGGCCGAGACGCCGCCCGCCTGCTCGCGGCGCCACAGGTCGCGGACGACCTCGCTGACGCGGTACACGCTGCCGCTGGCCATCTTCTCCTGGTTGGCCTTGAAGCGGCGGGACCAGTTGCTGGCCTCCTCCGCGACGTCGCTGCGCAGGACGTCGTAGACCGCCTGGACTCCGGCGTCGTCGATGATCTCGCGGACGCCGACGAGCTCGGCGTTCTCGACGGGGAGGGTGATGGTGAGCTCGCTCGTGTGCACGTTCATCGTCATGAACGTCTTCTCGACGCCCTTGACCGAGCGCTTCTCGAGCCCGGTGATCGTCACCGCTCCGTGGTGCGGGTAGACCAGGGTCTCGCCGACCTCGAATGTCATCATGTCGTGCCTTTCGTCGTGGGGCGTGGTGGGAGTGAGGAGTCCAGGGGGCGCAGCGGCGCCGCGGCGAGCCAGGCCGGGAGCAGCGCGACGAGGTGCTCGACCAGCTCCTCGTCGGTGCCGTCGAGGGAGCCGGCGAGCCAGGCGCCGACCACGGAGAGGACGCCGCCGGCCGCGAAGATCGCGGTGAGCTCGGGGTCGACCGCTGCGGGGACGTCGACCCGGGCGAGCACCTCGCGGTGCAGGGCGAGCGCCGTGTCGAGCACGGCGTCGTCGGAGGCGACCCGGGCGGAGGGCCGCGCGCGGAGCCGGGCATGGAAGGCGTGGCGGTCGACCAGCCGCTCGACGAGCCGCGAGTAGCCGCGCTGCAGGGCGTCGGCTCCGGAGCGGTCGGCGGGATCGCCCTCGGCGACGTCGGCGACCACGAGGTCCTGGCGGAGCAGCGCGGAGGCGACTCCCGCCGCGTCGTCGAAGTGGGCGTAGAACGAGCTGCGGCTGATCCCGGCCTCGCGCACGATGTCGCTCACCGCGATGCCCTCGGCCCTCTCGCCGTCGCTCTGCATGACGAGCCGCTCGACCGCGTCGAACACGCGGCGGCGGGTGCGCCGGGCTCGCGGATCGGCGGAGCCGAGCGCCGAGGGGGACTCCGCCGCGGGCACGGAGGCGAGGCGGGCGGGAGTCATCGACGTCAGTCTACCACTTCCCGGACAGGTGTACGGGAAGAGCGTCAGGCGCCCGTGCGAACCTGGTCGAGGCCGGCGATGCGGTCGATCGCGGCCTGCTCGCTCGGCGAGACCCGGCCGAGATACCGGCCCAGGAACACGAACAGCAGGCGGTTCGCCGTGATCGCGGGCCACCACGGGCGCCGGAGGCCCAGGAGCCTCCGCACCTCGGGGCTGAGTGAGGCGACCGCGCCGGCGAACAGCAGCGGGTAGACCACGCCCGCCTCGCCCGGCAGCCGGATGTCGCGGAGGAAGCCGACCGCCTCGTGCACGCGTGCGTCGGGCTTGAGCTCGCCCGCGAATCCGGCGAGCTGCGCGCGGAGCTCCGCGACGCTCTCGGGCGGATCCTGCACTCCGAGCAGCCGGCCGGAGGCGGCCCACTCGCGCACGTAGGCGTCGGGGCCGCCGGGGATCCGTCCGCCCCAGATCTCGTGGGCGCCGAGGAACGCGTCGGTGAAGGCGTCGTGCACCCAGAGCAGCAGGCGGGGGTCCTGCGCCGAGTAGGAGCGCTCGCGCCCGCCGGCGTCCTCGTAGGAGCCGACGATCCGCTCGTGCACGCCGGTCACCCAGCGCGCCGCTCCGCTCGCCGCGGCGGTGTCGCCGAAGCTGGTGGTCAGGACCCAGCGGACCGTGTTGTCGAGCCGGCCCATCGGGTCCTCGCGGTAGCGGGAGTGGTCGTGCACACCGGCCATCGCTCCGGCGTGGAGGGTCTGCATGAGCAGAGCCCGCACTCCGGCGATCATCGTGGGCAGGCCGCCGTTGACCGCCCAGACCGCGCTGCCCGGTCCGAAGAGCCCGGCGTCGTCGCCCTTCTCGAGGGCCACGATCCAGTCGGCGCGGGGGCGGGGGCGGCGGCGTCTCATCCGCTCAGTGTGCGCTCGGATCCTGGGCCGCGGCTGGCCGTTCTGTCACCCTTCGTGGGGCCGTGGTCACTCGGCCAGCAGTTCGCGGACGTCGTCGGCCGACAGCGCCCGGGCGAAGAGCTCGCCCTCGTCGAGCACCGCCGTGCTGAGGCGGCCCTTGCGCTCCTGGAGGCGCACGATCTTCTCCTCGATCGTGTCCGTCGCCACCAGCCGGTACACGTTCACCCGCCGCTCCTGGCCGATGCGGTGCGCGCGGTCGACGGCCTGCGCCTCGGCCGCCGGGTTCCACCACGGGTCGAGGATGAAGACGTGGTCGGCCTCGGTGAGGGTGAGCCCGGTGCCGCCCGCCTTCAGGCTGATCAGGAAGACGGGCGCGGCTCCGGAGCGGAACTCCTCGATCACTCCCGCGCGGTCCCGCGTGGAGCCGTCGAGCTGCACGAACGGGATGCCGCGCCGACGCAGCCGCTCCCCCGCCCGCTCCAGGTACGAGGTGAAGGTGCTGAAGATGAGGGCCCGACGGCCCTCCGCGATCACGTCGTCGAGCTGCTCGACGAGCACGTCGAGCTTCGCGGACGGGACGTGCCGGTAGGCCGGGTCGACCAGGGACGCGTCGAGCGCGAGCAGGCGCAGGAGGGTGAGCGATCGGAACACCGTGAAGCGCTGCCGGTCGAGGTCGTCGACCAGGCCCAGGAGCTTCCGCCGCTCGCGCTGGAGGTAGCCGTCGTAGAGCACCCTGTGGGCGGGCGTCAGCGCGACTTCGATCGTCTGCTCCTGCTTCTCGGGGAGCTCTGGCGCCACCGCCTCTTTGGTGCGGCGGAGCAGGAACGGACGCAGTCGTCGGCGCAGTCTCTCGAGGCGGTGGCGCGCGCCCTCGGTGTGGCTGACGGTCCGTCCCTCGGACAGATCGGGCGAGGCGATGCCGACGGGCGCCTCCGCGTGCAGGATCGGCCGGGTGTACTCCTCGCGGAAGCGGCGCAGCGGCGGCAGGAGCCCGGGCGCCACCAGGGCGAGGACCGCCCAGAGCTCGTCGAGCGAGTTCTCCAGCGGTGTGCCGGTGAGCGCGAGCGTGACGGGCGCGCCGACCCCGCGGGCGGCCCGGTGCGTCTGCGAGGCGGGGTTCTTGACGAACTGGGCCTCGTCGAGGATCAGCGCCGACCACGTCCTCGACGCCCAGCGCTCGCCGCCGAGGCGCAGGACCGCGTAGCTGGTGAGGACCACGTCCGCGTCGGCCGGGATCGCGTCGAGCGCGCCCTCCCGCGAGCTCGCGACGACGTGGACGCGCAGGGCGGGCGCGAAGCGCTCGGCCTCCGAGCGCCAGCCCGGCACGACCGAGGTGGGGGCGACCAGGAGGAACGGCGCGCGGCGGATCCCGGCGCGGCCCGCCTCCTCGACCGCGTCGAGCATCATGGCCAGCGCCTGCAGGGTCTTGCCGAGGCCCATGTCGTCGGCCAGGATCCCGCCGAGCCCGTGACGGAGGCGGTGCACGAGCCAGGCGTAGCCCGCCCGCTGGTACGGACGCAGCCGGGCGGTCAGGCCCTCCGGCGGCTCCACGTCCTCCGGCGACCCGGCGGCCAGCGCGGAGTCGAGCACGGCGCGCCACGCGTCGGAGGGGACGCTCTCGTCGGCGAGCTCCTCCAGCTCGTTCCACAGCCCGGCCTGGTGCCGGCCGAGCCGCGGTCCCGTCTCCCACTCCTCGAGCTCGTCCGCCCGGGTCAGCAGCTCCCGGAGCCGGTCGAGGCCGGGGTGCGCGAGCGAGAGGTAGGAGTGGTCGACCAGGCGGATGCGGTCGCCGCCCGCGGCCAGAGCGCGGAAGAGGGGCAGGAACGGCACGGTCGCGTCGCCGATGCTCACGACGACGCCGAGGTCGAACCAGTCGGCGCTCTCGGTGTCGACCGCGGTGATGGTGAGCGTGAGCGGTCCGGTCAGCAGGCGGTAGTCCGGGGCCGCGCCCTCGCGCTCGATCCGGACCCCGCCGATCCCCTCCAGCTGCGGGAGCTGCTCCACCACGAACACCGCCGCCTCGGCCCCGCGCAGGACCGCGCTCGTCCCCGGCTCCGGCACGAGAGCGGACCCGGCCTCGCCGAGCACCGAGCGCACCCGGCGGAGCACCGCGCGCTCGAGAGCCGCGTCGGCCGTGCCGTCGAGCTCGCCCGCGCGATCGGGCGAGCGGCGCCAGTGCCAGCCCACCCTGACGGCGCGCCGCGGCTCGAACGAGACCGTGCAGACCAGGCGCGGGGGCTCCGGATCGTCCAGGACGAGGTCGACGCCCTCCTCGCGCACCGCGACGCGGCCGCGGAGGGCGGGGAGGTGCTCGCCGACGAACTCGGGCACGTCCTCCGCCGGGACCTCCGTCTCCTCGGGGTGGTCGAGGAGCCGCAGCTCCTCGTCGTCGAAGGGCAGGGACGCGGGCGCGAGCAGGAGCGAGGACGGATCGCCGCCCTCGACCACGTAGACGCCGTGCCGGGCGACCGGACGCGCCGACTCGGGCGCGTGCTCCGCGCCGTCGATCCGCAGGACGGGCCGCAGCCGGAGCGCTCCCTCCTCCGCCGAGACCGTCACCGCCACATGCGCGGGACCGGCGAGACGGACCGCGCCCTTCTCCGGGGCGAGCAGCGGGATCCCGGCGGCCTGCGCCTGCTCGAGCAGCCGCCAGAGCAGTGGGCTCTCGTAGTCGTCGAGGTGGATCCAGTCGGGGTCCTGCCCGAGGTGGACGGTGCGCGTGGCGCGGTGCAGAGCCGCGAACTCGGCGAACCAGCGCTGGTGAGCGGGGTCGAGCGAGAGCCGGTGGGTCTGGAAGTTCAGCGACTTCCAGGTGAGGGTGGTGCGGTTCCAGGCGCCCCCGCGCCCACGGACGGCGGGGCGGGTGGCCAGACGGTGGTCGCGGCGCTCGTCGGGATCGTAGGTCTTCGCCGTGACGCGCTCGCTCGCCGGCGCCCGCCACGGATCGTCGGCCCGGCGCACCAGCCGGCGCAGCTCGAACTGCAGCCCGATCGGAGTGAGGACGGTCGGCGACTCGGCCTCGGGGGGTCCGCTGAGCTCGCCGACGCGGGCGCGCCAGGAGGAGGGGGTCGACTCGGGAGGCACCGCCCCATGCTGCCACGCGCCGCCGACACCCCCGCCCGCACCGCGTGACGGGCAGAATCGGAGGATGACCAGCAGCGACTCCCCCGCGCCCACCGTCCTCACCCTCGGCAGCGAGAGCCTGCGCCTCGCCCTGACGATCGCCGGGGCCGAGATGACGTCCCTCCGCGACGACGAGGGCCGCGAGTACCTGTGGCAGGCCGGCCCGGAGTGGCGCCGGCACGCTCCCGTCCTGTTCCCGATCATCGGGCGCCTCCCCGGCGACACGCTGCACCACGACGGCGCGGACCACCGGATGGGGCAGCACGGCTTCGCGCGGGACCGGGTCTTCGAGCTCGCGGGCGTCTCGGCGGACGAGGCGGTGTTCCGGCTCCGGAGCGACGACGCCACGCGCGCGGTGTTCCCCTTCGACTGGACGCTCCTCATCGCCTACGCCGTGACCGGCGCCTCGCTCCGGATCACCCAGACCGTCGAGAACAGGGGTCCCTCTCCGCTGGGCTTCTCGCTCGGGAACCACCCGGCCTTCGCGCTGCCGCTGCCCGAGGGCCGCGGCGAGCACCGCATCCGCTTCGCGCAGCCCGAGCCGGAAGGGTACCGCCGCGCTCCGGAGAACCTGCTGCTCGATGCGCGCCACCCGGCGCCGCTCGAGGACGGGGTCCTGACAGTGGACGACGCGCACTTCGAGGAGGGCGTGATGATCTTCGACGAGCCGCGCCGGCGGACCCTCCGGCTCGAGGCCGACGGCGCCGCCCGCGCGATCGTCGTCGACACCGGGGACTTCGACGTGGTCGGCGTGTGGAAGCCCGTCGGGGCCCCGTTCGTCTGCCTCGAGCCGTGGCGGAGCGTCCCGACCCCCGAGGGCTGGGACGGCGACATCGTCGACAAGCCGCGCCAGATCGTCCTCGAGCCGGGCGGCCGGCGGTCGCTGTCCTACAGCATCGCGCTGAGCTGAACGTCCTCGCGCTGGATCTGCGCGTCGAGCAGCTCGAAGCGGCGGATGATCAGCCCCTCGCGGGTGGCCCAGGGGCAGATCACCAGGGTCTCGATGCCGAGGGCGTCCATGGCCGCCTCCGCGACGAGAGCGCCCGCGAGCAGCTGCGGAGCCCGCAGAGCGGAGACGCCGGGCAGCGCTGAGCGGTCGGCCGCGCTGATCGCGGCGAGGCGGGCGGACCACAGCCGGAGATCGACCAGGTGCAGCTCGCGGCGCACCAGCGGACCGGCGGCGCTCGGAGCGGCGCCGGTGATCCGCGCCAGCGAGCGGAAGGTCTTCGACGTGCCTGCGACCAGGTCGGGGCGCGCCAGGGCGAGGAAGCCGCGGACGGGCTCCGCGAGCACCTCGCGGGCGTGACGCCGGGCGGCCTTCACGCTCGTGGCCGAGGCGGGATCGCCGACCAGCAGGTCCCGCGTCACCCGCCCCGCTCCGAGCGGGACCGACACGGCGAGCTCGGGCACCTCGTCCACGCCCATCGAGAGCTCGAACGAGCCGCCGCCGATGTCGAGGTCCAGGATCGAGCCCGCGCCCCAGCCGAACCAGCGGCGCACGGCGAGGAAGGTGGCCGACGCCTCCGCCTCGCCGCCGAGCTCCTGGAGGTGCACTCCCGTCTCGGCGCGGACCCGGTCGAGGACCGCCGCGCCGTTGCCGGCCTCGCGGATCGCCGAGGTCGCGAACGCCAGCAGGTCCTCCGCGCGGTGCTCGCGGGCGACCTCGGCGGCCTCGGTCACGAACGCGATCAGCTCGCGCTGGCCCCGCTCGGTGATCTCCCCCGCCTCGTCGAGGTGCGCCACGAGAGCGAGGCTCCGCTTGTGCGAGCGGTAGGGCACCGGGCGGGCGCCGGGGTGCGCGTCGACGAGGAGCAGGTGGACCGTGTTGGAGCCGATGTCGAGCACGCCGAGTCGCATGGGTCCACGGTATCCGCCCGCGGAGGCGCGTCCCGCCACGCGGACCGCCGGGGAACGCCGGAGGGCCCGGCCGCTCTCGCGACCGGGCCCTCCGGGGGTGCTGGACTCAGTGGTCCCAGTTCTCGGCCCTGTCGGCCGAGCTGGACGAGCCGACGATGTGCACCCGCATGTCGTTCGTCGTGCCGGCGCGCCCGGGGGGCGATCCGGAGACGACGACCACGGTCTCGCCCGCCTGGGCGAGGCCCTCGCGGAGCAGCACCGCGTCCACCTGCGCGAACATCGCGTCGGTGTGGTTGACGCGCGGCGTGACGAAGGACTGGACGCCCCAGTTCAGCGCCATGCGGCGGCGGACGGCCGGCTCGGGGGTGAAGCCGATGATTGGGATGCCGTGGCGCAGGCGCGTCATGCGGCGGACCGAGTCGCCCGACTCCGTGAACACGCAGAGGAACTTCGCCTCGACGAACTCCGCGACCTCGGCGGCGGCCAGCGTGACCGATCCGCCCTGGGTGCGGGGCTTGCTGCCCAGCGGGGGGATGCGCTCAAGGCCGTGCTCCTCGGTGGACTCGACGATGCGGGCCATGGTCTGCACGGTGACGACGGGCCAGGCTCCGACGCTGGTCTCGCCCGAGAGCATGACCGCGTCCGCGCCGTCGAGGATGGCGTTCGCGACGTCCGAGGCCTCGGCCCGCGTGGGGCGGGGGCTCTCGATCATCGACTCGAGCATCTGGGTCGCGACGATGACCGGCTTCGCCCAGCGGCGGGCGAGCTCGACGGCGTGCTTCTGCACGATCGGCACCGCCTCGAGGGGCAGCTCGACGCCGAGGTCGCCGCGGGCGACCATGATGCCGTCGAAGACGTCGATGATCTCCTGCAGGTTGTCGACCGCCTGCGGCTTCTCGATCTTGGCGATGACGGGAGCCTTGCGGCCCTCCTCCGCCATGATCTCGTGCACGCGCTCGATGTCGCTGGCGTTGCGCACGAAGGAGAGGGCGATGATGTCGGCGCCGAGGCGGATCGCCCAGCGGAGGTCGTCCTCGTCCTTCTGGGAGAGGGCGGGGACGTTGACCGCGACACCGGGCAGGTTGATGCCCTTGTTGTTCGAGACGTTGCCGGGGACGACGACCTCGGTGACGACCCGGGGGCCCTCGACGGCGGTGACGCGGACAGCGACCTTGCCGTCGTCGATGAGGAGCATGTCGCCCGGGTTCACGTCGTCCGGGAGGCCCTTGAACGTGGTGCCCGAGAGCTCGCGCGTGCCGAGGACGTCCTCGGTGGTGATGGTGAAGACGTCGCCCTCGGCGAGGGCGTACGGGCCGCCCTCGAACTTGCCGAGGCGGATCTTCGGACCCTGCAGGTCGACGAGGATCGCGACCGCGCGCCCGGCGTCGTCCGCGGCCTTCCGCACGATGCGGTAGATGCCTTCGTGGACGTCGTAGCTTCCGTGACTGAGGTTCATGCGGGCCACGTCCACGCCGGCGTCGATGATCGCACGAATGGTCTCGTACGACGACGTTGCCGGGCCGAGGGTGGCGACGATTTTCGCTCGTCTCATTGAGGGGGTGCTCCGTTGTTCTGCGCCCGGAGGCGCGTCGTTAGCGGGGAGGGTGAGCTGATTGCTGGCGGGCCGAGACTATCGCGTCCCGGGGACTAGAGCGTGAAGCCCCGGTCGTTGGGGCCGACCGGCGCCGGCAGCTGGGTCGTGCCCTCGAGGTAGCGGTCGACCTCGGCCGCGACGGAGCGGCCCTCCGCGATCGCCCAGACGATCAGGGACTGGCCGCGCCCGGCGTCGCCGGCCACGAAGACGCCGGGGACGGTGGTCTCGAAGGCGTCGCCGCGCGCGACGTTGCCGCGCTCGGTGAAGGGGACGTCGAGCTGGCGGCCGAGGTGGTCCGCCTCCGGGCCGGTGAAGCCGAGGGCGAGCAGGACCAGGTCGGCCGGGATCTCGCGCTCGGTGCCCGCCTTGGGGACGCGGCGTCCGTCGAGGTACTCGGTCTCGGCCACGCGCACCGCGCGGACCTCGCCGCCCTCGTTCGCGAGGAACTCCACGGTCGACGCGAGGAACATCCGCTCCCCGCCCTCCTCGTGGGCGCTCGAGACCTCGAACACGGTCGGGTCCATCGGCCAGGGCTGGCTGTCCGGGCGCTGAGACGGCGGCTGCTGCCCGATCGCCAGGTTCGTGACCGACGCGGCCTTCTGGCGGTGGGCGGTGCCGATGCAGTCCGCTCCGGTGTCGCCTCCGCCCAGGACGACGACGTGCTTGCCCTCGGCCGAGATCTGCTCGAAGACGCGGTCGCCCGCGATCGCGCGGTTCGACTGCACGAGGTACTCCATGGCGAAGTGCACGCCGTCGAGGTCGCGCCCCGGGATCGGCAGGTCGCGCGGCACGAGAGCGCCGGTGGCGACCACGACCGCGTCGTAGCGCGCCCGCAGGTCGTCCCAGGTGATGTCGGAGCCGATGTCGACGCCCGCGCGGAACCGGGTGCCCTCGGCCTTCATCTGGTTCAGGCGGAGCTCGAGGTGCTTCTTCTCCATCTTGAAGTCCGGGATCCCGTAGCGCAGGAGGCCGCCGATGCGGTCGTCGCGCTCGTAGACCGCGACGGTGTGCCCGGCGCGGGTGAGCTGCTGAGCTGCGGCGAGCCCCGCCGGGCCGGAGCCGACGACCGCGACGGTCTTGCCGGTCAGGCGCTCCGGCGGGTGCGGCTGCACCCAGTCGTTGCCGAAGGCCTGATCGATGATCGAGACCTCGATCTGCTTGATCGTGACGGCGGGCTGATTGATGCCGAGCACGCAGGACGACTCGCACGGCGCCGGGCAGAGCCGGCCCGTGAACTCCGGGAAGTTGTTCGTCGCGTGCAGGCGCTCGATCGCCTGGCGGCCCTCGCCGCGCCACATCAGGTCGTTCCACTCGGGGATCAGGTTCCCCAGCGGGCAGCCCTTGTGGCAGAACGGGATGCCGCAGTCCATGCAGCGGCCCGCCTGCCGGCGCAGCACGGCGGAGTCGCCCTGCTCGTAGACCTCTTTCCAGTCCATCAGGCGGACGGACACGGGACGCCGCTTGGGCAGCTCCCGGTCCTGCACCTTCAGGAACCCCTTGGGATCAGCCACCGGTCACCTCCAGAATCCGTCCCCAGACGACGTCGCCGTCGGGGTCGAGCCCCTCCTCCACAGCGGATGCGCGCGTCGCGAGCACCGCGGCGAAGTCGCGGGGCAGTACCTTGACGAAACGCGAGACCGTTCCGTCGAAATCGTCGAGCATCCCCTGGGCCAGGGTCGACTCGGTCTCCGCGACGTGCCGCTCGAGCAGGTCGCGAAGGATCTCCACGTCGGCGCTGCCGAGCTCGGAGAGGGTCAGCTCGCCGGAGGCGATCGCGTCGCGGTTCACGAGCTCGCGGCGCAGGCCGTGGATGTAGGCCGTGCCGCCCGACATGCCGGCGCCGAGGTTCCGCCCGGTCTCGCCGAGGATCACCGCCAGGCCGCCGGTCATGTACTCGAGCGCGTGGTCGCCCACTCCCTCGACCACCGCGGTGGCGCCGGAGTTGCGGACCAGGAAGCGCTCGCCGACCATCCCGCGGATGAACATCGTGCCCTGGGTCGCCCCGTAGCCGATCACATTGCCCGCGATCACGTTCGTCGAGGCGTCGAAGGTGCTGCGGCGGTCCGGCCGCACCACGATCTGGCCGCCCGAGAGGCCCTTGCCGACGTAGTCGTTGGAGTCGCCCTCGAGCCGCAGCGTGATGCCGGCGGGGAGGAACGCTCCGAGCGACTGCCCGGCCGAGCCGCGGAGCGACACGACGATGGAGTCGGCCGGCAGGCCGTTCTCGCCGAATCGGACGGTGACCTCGTGGCCCAGCATGGTGCCGACGGCGCGCTCGGTGTTCTTGATCTCGCGCTCGATCCGCACGGTGCCGCGGTGGTCGAGCACGTTCGCCGCGAGGCGGATCAGCTCGTTGTCGAAGTGGTGCTCGAGCTCGTGCTCCTGCGCGCGGCCGTGGCGGCGCGGCTCCTCCGCCGTGAAGACCGGTCCGACGAGGATCGGCGTCAGGTCGAGCCCGCTCGCCTTCCAGTGCTCGATCGCCTGGTCGACGTCGAGCAGCTCGCGGTGTCCGACGATCTCGTCGACGCTCCGGAAGCCGAGCTGCGCGAGGTACTCGCGCACCTCCTGGGCGATGAACTCGAAGAAGTTGACGACGAACTCCGGCTTTCCGGAGAACCGCTGGCGCAGCTCCGGGTTCTGCGTCGCGACGCCCACCGGGCAGGTGTCGAGGTGGCAGACGCGCATCATGATGCAGCCCTCGACGATCAGCGGGGCCGTCGCGAAGCCGAACTCCTCGGCCCCGAGCAGCGCGCCGATGACGACGTCGCGACCGGTCTTCATCTGGCCGTCGACCTGCACGACCACGCGATCGCGCATGCCGTTGAGCATCAGCGTCTGCTGGGTCTCGGCCAGGCCGAGCTCCCAGGGCGTGCCCGCGTGCTTGAGCGAGTTCACCGGGCTCGCGCCGGTGCCGCCGTCGTGACCCGAGACGAGGATCACGTCGGCGAGGGCCTTCGCGGTGCCGGCGGCGACCGCTCCGATGCCCGACTGGCTGACCAGCTTCGCGTGGATGCGCGCCGACGGGTTCGCCCGCTTGAGGTCGAAGATCAGCTGCTTGAGGTCCTCGATCGAGTAGATGTCGTGGTGCGGCGGCGGCGAGATCAGGCCGACGCCGGCGGTCGCGTGCCGGGTGCGCGCGATCCACGGGTACACCTTCGTCGGCGGCAGCTGACCGCCCTCGCCGGGCTTGGCGCCCTGGGCGAGCTTGATCTGGATGTCGTCGGCGTGGGTGAGGTACATGCTCGTGACGCCGAAGCGGCCCGAGGCGACCTGCTTGATCGCGGAGCGGCGCTCCGGGTCGAGCAGCCGCTCGGTGTCCTCGCCGCCCTCGCCCGTGTTCGACTTGGCGCCGAGGCGGTTCATCGCGATGGCGAGCGTCTCGTGCGCCTCCGGCGAGATGGAGCCGTAGCTCATCGCGCCCGTCGAGAAGCGCTTGACGATCGCCTCGACCGGCTCGACCTCGTCGATCGGGATCGGCGTGCGCCCCGCGGTGTCGAGCTTGAACATGCCGCGGAGGGTCATCAGCGAGCTCGCCTGGTCGTCGACCATCTTCGTGTACTCGCGGAAGACGTCGTAGCGGCGGTTGCGCGTCGAGTGCTGCAGGCGGAACACCGTGTCCGGGTTGAACAGGTGCGGGGCGCCGTCGCGGCGCCACTGGTACTCGCCGCCGACCGCCAGGCGCTCGTGCGCGACGATCGCGCCGTCCTCGGGGTACGCGGCGCGGTGACGCGCGGCGTTCTCCTCGGCGACGACGTCGATGCCGATGCCGCCGAGCTTCGAGACGGTGCCGGTGAAGTACTGGTCGACGAACGCCTGGCTGAGGCCGACGGCCTCGAAGGTCTGCGCCCCTGCGTAGCTCGACACGGTGGAGATGCCCATCTTGGACATGATCTTCAGCACGCCCTTGCCGAGCGCCTTGATCACGTTCTTCACGGCCTTCTCCGGCGAGACGTCCGACAGCATGCCGCTGCGGACGAGGTCCTCGCAGGTCTCCATCGCCAGGTACGGGTTGACCGCGGAGGCGCCGTAGCCGATGAGCGTCGCCACATGGTGCACCTCGCGGACGTCGCCCGCCTCGACCACGAGCCCCACTCGCATCCGGTTCTCGGTGCGGATGAGGTGGTGGTGCACGGCGGCGAGCATCAGCAGCGAGGGGATCGGCGCGAGGTCCTTGGTGGAGTCGCGGTCCGAGAGCACCAGGAACTGCGCTCCCGCGGCGATGGCCTCGTCGGCCTCATCGCACATCTCGTCGATGCGGTCCTGCATCGCGCGGGGTCCCGCGTCGACGCGGTAGAGGCCGCGGATCGTCGTGGTGATGTGGCTCAGCGGGCGCGGCGCGATGTGCTGGATCTTCGCGAGCTCGTCGTTGTCGATGACCGGGAAGTCGAGGACGACCTGGCGCGCGTGCTCGGCACCGGCGGTCAGCAGGTTGCGCTCGGGGCCGAGGCCCAGACGGAGCGAGGTCACGACCTCCTCGCGGATCGAGTCCAGCGGCGGGTTCGTCACCTGCGCGAAGGCCTGCGTGAAGTAGTCGAAGAGCAGGCGGGGGCGCTTGGACAGGACGGCCACGGGGGTGTCCGAGCCCATCGCTCCGAGCGGCTCCGCACCGGCGCGCGCCATCGGCAGCAGGAGGAGGCGGACCTCCTCCTCGGTGTAGCCGAAGGTGCGCTGGCGGCGGTTGACCGAGGCGGGCGTGTGCACGATGTGCTCGCGCTCGGGGAGGTCCTTGAGGTTGATGCGGCCCTTCTCGAGCCACTCCTCGAACGGACCGGAGGCGGCGAGCTGCCCCTTGATCTCCTCGTCCTCGACGATGCGGCCCTGCTCGGTGTCGACCAGGAACATGCGGCCGGGCTGCAGGCGTCCCTTGCGGACCACCTTCGCGGGGTCGATGTCGAGCACGCCGATCTCGCTGGCGAGCACCACGAGCCCGTCGTCGGTGACGACGTAGCGGCCGGGTCGGAGCCCGTTGCGGTCGAGGGTGGCGCCGACGAGCTCGCCGTCGGTGAAGACGATCGCGGCCGGGCCGTCCCACGGCTCCATGAGCATCGAGTGGTACTCGTAGAACGCGCGGCGCTTCGGGTCGAGCGCGCCGTCCTGGTTCTCCCAGGCCTCCGGCACCATCATCATGATCGCGTGCGGGAGCGACCGGCCGGCCAGATTGAGCAGCTCGACGGTCTCGTCGAACGAGGCGGAGTCGCTGCGGCCGGGCGAGACGATCGGGAACAGCGGGGCCAGGTCGCCCAGCTCGCGGCTCTTCAGCTGCGACTGGCGCGCGCGCATCCAGTTGCGGTTGCCCTGCACCGTGTTGATCTCGCCGTTGTGCGCGATCATCCGGAACGGCTGAGCGAGCGGCCACGAGGGGAAGGTGTTGGTGGAGTACCGGGAGTGCACCAGCGCGAGCTTCGACGCGAAGCGCTCGTCGGACAGGTCCGGGTAGAACGGCTCCAGCTGGAGCGTCGTCACCATCCCCTTGTAGACGAGCGTGCGGCTCGAGAGCGACATGAAGTAGACCTCGAGCTCGCGCTCGACGCGCTTGCGCAGGCGGAAGGTCAGGCGGTCGAGGCGCACGGAGGAGAGGGGCGTGCCGCTCTCGTCGGTCAGCTCGCTCCGGATGAACAGCTGCTCGATCGCCGGCATGGCGGCCCGGGCGAGCGTGCCGATCTCGTCGGGCTGCACGGGCACGGAGCGCCAGCCGACCACGGCGAGGTTCTCCTCGCGGGCGATGTCGGCGATCGTCGACTTGACCCGCTCGCGCTCGAACACGTCCACCGGGAGGAAGGCGTTGCCCACCGCGTACTGGCCCAGCGGCGGGAGCTCGAAGGGAGCGACCGCGCGGAGGAACTCGTCCGGGATCTGCGTGATGATCCCCGCGCCGTCGCCCGTTCCCGCGTCGGAGCCGACGGCGCCGCGGTGCTCGAGGTTGCGCAGCGCGTTCAGCGCGGCGTCGATGATGTCGTGGCCGGCGGTGCCGCGCATGGTGGCGACCATCGCGAGACCGCACGCGTCCTTCTCGGCGGCCGGGTCGTACATCCCCTGCGCCGGCGGCATGCCCAGGAAGGGCACGGCGCGGGCCGGGGTCGAGGGCTGGGCGGAGGCCATGGGAACCGTCCTCACGGGGGTGATGGCTGATCGGGACGTCGCTGGCCCGCGGTGGTGGAGGAGGAGCGGCTCCCCGATCGGGAGGGCCGCAGGGTTCTGCCGTGGCGCGAGCGTCGCGCGCCGCCGGCGGTGCCTGCACGACGACCCGCCCGCGGCAGCGCTCGTGGCTGCGCCGCGATGGGGCGGTCGTGGAGGTGTCGGGCACCCGGGAGGCGGTCGCGGAGGCTCCGCGACCTCCGTCAGGTGCGGGAGACCGTCGGCTTCTCGGCGTCGGTGCCGGAAGCAGGGGTGGTGGTGTCGTCGGAGTCGGACTCGACGTCCTCGAATTCTACCGCAGCCGGGGCGGGCGTCCACTCGCGACCCGGCCGGTAGGCCGAGGGCTCGGCGCCCGGGTGCTCGCGCTTCTGGATCACCACGAGGACCAGGCCGATGACCACGGCGATGAGCGCGGCCCAGACGTTGGTGCGGATGCCCCAGAAGAACTCGCTCGGGTCGATCCGGATGGACTCGAACCAGACGCGGCCGATCCCGTACCAGATCAGGTAGGCGGCGAAGACGGTGCCCCACTGCAGCTTGAGACGGCGCTCGAGCAGGAGGATGACCGCGATGCCGACGACGTTCCAGAGGATCTCGTAGAGGAAGGTCGGGTGGAAGAGCGTGCCCGCCGGGAGGCCGACGGGGAAGGCCGGGTTGGTGGTCTCGATCTCGAGGCCCCAGGGCAGGGTCGTGGGCAGGCCGAAGAGCTCGTGGTTGAACCAGTTGCCCAGACGCCCGAGCGCCTGCGCGGCGAGCATGCCGGGGGCGAGGGCGTCGGCGAAGGTCCAGAACCGCACTCCTGTCCAGCGGCAGCCGATGAACGCGCCGACCGCGCCTCCGATCAGCCCGCCGAAGATGGCGTTGCCGCCGTTCCAGATGCGGACGACCTCCCACGGGTCGGCGCCGTCGTAGAAGTAGTCGCCGGGGTGGGTGAGCACGTGGTAGGCGCGGGCGCCGACGATGCCGAGCGGCACAGCCCAGATGATGATGTCGAGCACGACCCACGGCTCCGCGCCGCGGCGCTTGAGCCGCTGGTTCGTCATGATCGTCGCCACGATGATCCCCGCGAGGATGCAGAGCGCGTAGGTGTGGATCGCGAGCGTGAAGGTGCCGATCGTGAGGTCGTACTGACTCCACGCGTCGGGGGGGCTCGGAATGCTCAGCGGTACGGACACCGGTACTCGACCTTTCGAAGGAGGGGGTCCCCCGGGCGCGGCTCGGCCGCGCCCCGGTGGGCATCCCGATTGTAGCGGGAGGGTGTCAGCGCGCGGAGCGCAGGCGGGTGCCCTCGGCGAGGCCGCGGGAGGTCTCGGCGACCGCGTCGACCCCGCCGGACGCCAGCGCCCGCACCAGGGCGGATCCGACGATGGCGCCGTCCGCGTAGGCGAGGATCTCGGCGACCTGCTCGCCGGTCGAGATGCCCAGGCCGACGCACGCGCTCTCGGAGCCGGCGGCGCGGAGGCGGTCGACCAGGGTGCGGGCCGCGGAGTCGACATCGGTGCGCGCGCCGGTGATGCCCATCGTTGAGACCGCGTAGACGAATCCACGGCTCGAGTCGACGGCCTGGCGCAGGCGCGTGTCCGTCGAGGACGGTGCCGCGAGGAACACGCGGTCGAGTCCGAGCCGCTCGGAGACGGCGAGCCACTCGGCGCCCTCGTCCGGGATCAGGTCGGGCGTGATGAGGCCGGACCCGCCGGCCTCGGCCAGATCGGTGGCGAAGCGCTCGACCCCGTACTGCAGGACGGGGTTGTAGTAGGTCATCACCAGGACCGGCACGTCGACGCGCGCCCGGATCTCGCGGACGGCCTCGAAGCCGTGGCGGAGGCGGAAGCCGCCCGCGATGGCGGCCTGGGTCGCCTCCTGGATGACGGGCCCGTCCATCACCGGATCGGAGTAGGGCAGACCGAGCTCGATCGCGTCGACGCCGTTCTCCGCCATGGCCACGGCGGCGTCGATGCTGGTCGGCAGGTCGGGGAAGCCGACGGGGAGGTAGCCGATCAGGGCGCCCGCCGCCTCCTCGTTCCGGCGCCGGACGGTCTCGGCGACGCTCGGTCCGCGGCCGCTCACGACTGCACCGCGCCCTGGTCCATGAGGCCGAAGTAGTGCGCAGCGGTCGTCATGTCCTTGTCGCCGCGGCCCGAGAGGTTGACCAGGATGGTGGCCTCGGGGCCGAGCTCGCGCCCGAGCTCCAGCGTGCCGGCCAGCGCGTGCGCGGACTCGATCGCCGGGATGATCCCCTCGGTGCGGCTGAGCAGCATGAGCGCGTCCATCGCGGCCGAGTCGGTGACCGCGCGGTAGTCGGCGCGGCCGATGCTCGAGAGCCATGCGTGCTCCGGGCCGATGCCCGGGTAGTCGAGGCCGGCCGAGATCGAGTGCGACTCGACGGTCTGGCCGTCCTCGTCCTGGAGGAGGAAGCTGCGGGCGCCGTGCAGGACGCCGGGGCGGCCCTTGCTGATGGTCGCCGCGTGGCGGGGGGTCTCGATCCCGTCGCCGCCGGCCTCGAAGCCGACGAGGCGGACCTCGGGGTCGTCGAGGAAGGCGTGGAAGATCCCCATCGCGTTGGAGCCGCCGCCGACGCAGGCGGTGACCGCGGTGGGCAGCGAGCCGGTGAGCTCGAGGACCTGCTCGCGCGCCTCCTCGCCGATGATCTTCTGGAAGTCGCGGACGAGGGCCGGGAACGGGTGCGGGCCCGCGACGGTGCCGAAGATGTAGTTCGTGGTGCCCACGTTCGTCACCCAGTCGCGCATCGCGTCGTTGATCGCGTCCTTGAGGGTGCGCGAGCCGGTCGTCACGGGGATCACCTCGGCGCCGAGCAGGCGCATGCGGGCGACGTTGAGGGCCTGGCGCTCGGTGTCGACCTCGCCCATGTAGACCACGCAGTCGAGGCCGAACAGGGCGGCGGCCGTGGCGGTCGCGACGCCGTGCTGGCCCGCTCCCGTCTCGGCGATGACGCGGGTCTTGCCGATCCGCTTGGTGAGCAGCGCCTGGCCCAGCACGTTGTTGATCTTGTGCGAGCCGGTGTGGTTGAGGTCCTCGCGCTTGAGGATGATCCGCGCACCGCCGGCGTGCTCGGCGAACCGCGGCACCTCGGTGATGATCGACGGACGACCGGTGTAGCTGCGGTGCAGCTCCATCAGCTCGGCCGCGAACGCGGGGTCGACCTTCGTGCGCTCGTACTCGGCGCTCAGCTCGTCGAGGGCCTCGACGAGGGACTCGGGGACGTAGCGTCCGCCGAACTCGCCGAAGTAGGGGCCGAGTTCATCCCGGAGTGCCATGGGGGTACCGCCTATCGGTGTGGTCAGTGCGCCAGGAAGCCGGCGAGGGTGGAGACGGGGTCGCCGCCGGTGACGAGAGCCTCGCCCACGAGGACGACGTCGGCTCCGGAGCCGCGGTAGTGCGCGACGTCGTCGGCGGTGAGGACGGCCGATTCGGCCACCTTCACCGCGTCGTCGGGGAAGCGCTCGGAGAGGCGGCCGAAGAGGTCGCGGTCGAGCTGGAAGGTGGAGAGGTCGCGGGCGTTCACGCCGATGAGCCGCGCGCCGAGGTCGGCGGCCCGCTCGAGCTCGTCGGCCGAGTGCGTCTCGACGAGCGGGGTCATCCCCAGCTCGAGGACGAGGGCGTGCAGCTCGGCGAGCAGGGGCTGCTCGAGCGCGGCGACGATGAGGAGGACCAGGTCGGCTCCGGCCGCGCGGGCCTCGAGGACCTGGTACGGCTCGGCGACGAAGTCCTTGCGCAGGACGGGGATCGACACGCGCTCGCGGACCGCCTCGAGGTCCGCGAGGGACCCCTTGAAGCGGCGCTCCTCGGTGAGGACGCTGATCGCGCTCGCTCCCCCGAGCTCGTACTGTCCGGCCAGCTCGGCGGGGACGGGGATGTCGGCGAGGGCTCCGCGCGACGGGCTGGCGCGCTTCACCTCGGCGATGATCCTGACGCGCTCGGCGGGGGCCAGAGCGGCCAGGGCGTCGAGGGCGGGCGCCTGGGCGAGCGCGCGGCGCTCGACGGCTTCGAGCGGGGCACTCTCGCGGCGCCGGGCCGCGTCGGCCAGGGCGCCGGCGGTGAGGTCGGCGAGCACCTAGGCGCGCGCCTTCGGGTTCGCCTTCGCACCGTTGACGCCGTAGCCCGCCTTGGCCATGCCCATGCCCACGAGCAGACCCACCACGACCAGGCCGGCCGAGAGCCAGACCACCAGGGGCACGTCGAACCAGAACGCGATCGTGCCGATCGTGAATCCGACCAGCATGATGACGACGGCCGTCCACGCTGCGGGCGAGTGGCCGTGGTTGTCGTCGTCGTGCTCGGTGCTCATGGGTCTCCTCCTGGGGGTGCATCGGGACCAGAGCAGTCTAGCGTGAGGCGCCTGAGCGCCCGGCCCCGGACTCGCCTGCGCAGCCGCCTGCAGGAGGCGGGGATGCCGGACCGCCGGACACGACCGCGGCCGGTGTCAGCGGCCCGAGGTGGGGTCGTCGCCGCGCGAGAGCTCGTCCCACGAGACGACCGGATCGATGTCGCCGTCGTCCGTCTGCACGGTCGACGCGCCGTGGCCGTAGCCGTCGGCGGGCTCGAAGCGGGAGGCGCGCTTCCGCGCCGCTCCCGGCCAGCGGCGCGAGGTCGCGAGGACGCCGATCCCGAGCAGCGCGGTGAGCACGCCGCAGACCAGGGCGACGACGGGCCAGGCCGTCGCGGAGGACGAGGCCACGAGCGCCGCGACGGACTGCTCCCCCGCGATGGCGGTCGCCTCGGTGACGAGCGAAGCGCCGGCGCGCACGGGGTCGCCCAGTGCCGTCGCGGCCGCGAGCACCACCGAGGCGCCGAGGACGGCCTGGAGCACACCGAGCACGATCCGGAAGACGGGGCCGGCGATGGCGAGGGCCGCGGCGAGGGCGAGGCCCGCGAGCGCCAGGGCGGAGAGCGCGGGCGCGGCGACGGTCCCGGCCACGTCGATCCGCTGGCCCTCCCCCTCGATCGCGGCCAGGGTCAGCGTGGACCAGGTCTGGGTGGAGGAGGTCAGCTCGAGCGCGGCGAGCAGCACGACCCCGAGGATCGCCGTGTACTTCAGCCGCCGTCCGCTCATGCTCACTCCGCCGGACCGAGGCCGGTGAACGGCACGAGGGGGTCGACGTCGAAGCAGGCGTGCTCGCCCGTGTGGCAGGCTGCGCCGATCTGCTCGACCTGGACCAGCAGGGTGTCGGCGTCGCAGTCGAGGGCGGCACCCCGCACGTACTGCGCGTGCCCGGACGTGTCGCCTTTGCGCCAGTACTCCTGGCGCGAGCGCGACCAGAAGGTGACGCGGCCCTCGGTGAGGGTGCGCCGGAGAGCCTCGCGGTCCATCCAGCCCATCATGAGCACCTCGCGGGTGTCGTGCTGCTGGATGATCGCGGGCAGGAGCCCGGTCGGATCGAAGGCGGCGCGATCCAGGACGGCGTCGAGCTCGGCGGGGGTCATCGGATCTCGATCCCGGAGGCGGCGAGCGAGCGCTTGACGTCGCCGATCGTCAGCTCGCGATTGTGGAAGACGGAGGCGGCGAGCACGGCGTCGGCCCCCGCGTCGACGGCCGGAGCGAAGTGCTCGACGGCGCCGGCGCCTCCAGAGGCGATGACGGGCACGGAGCTCAGCTCGCGCATCGCGGCGATCAGCTCGAGGTCGAAGCCCTGCTTGGTGCCGTCGGCGTCGATGGAGTTGACCAGGAGCTCCCCGGCGCCGCGCTCGACGGCCTCGGCCGCCCAGGCCAGGGCGTCGAGCTCGGTCTCGCGGCGTCCGCCGTGAGTGGTGACGACGAAGCCGGACGCCGTGGCGTCGCTCCGCTTGACGTCGAGCGAGAGCACGAGCACCTGCGCGCCGAAGACGTCGGCGATCTCGCCGAGGAGCTCGGGCCGGGCGATCGCGGCGGAGTTGACGCCCACCTTGTCGGCGCCGTGCGCGAGCAGTCGCGAGACGTCCTCGGCGCTGCGCACGCCTCCGCCGACCGTGAGCGGGATGAAGACCTGCTCGGCGGTCGCCCGCACCACGTCGTAGGTGGTCGAGCGGTCGTCGACCGTGGCGGTGACGTCGAGGAAGGTCAGCTCGTCGGCGCCCTGCTCGAAGTAGAGGCGGGCGAGCTCGACGGGGTCGCCCGCATCGCGCAGGTTCTGGAAGTTGACGCCCTTCACGACGCGGCCGGCGGCGACGTCGAGGCAGGGGATGACGCGGACGGCGAGACTCATCGGCTCCCCCTCTACAGGCGCGCGGCGTGGATGGAGGTGACCAGGATCGCGCGGGCGCCCAGGTCGTACAGGCGGTCCATCACCTGGTTCATGTCCGAGCGCGGCACCATCACGCGGACGGCCACCCACTCGGCGTCGTGCAGCGGCGAGACCGTCGGCGACTCGAAGCCCGGGGCGATCGCCGTGGCGCTCTCCAGGAGCGCGACGGGGCAGTCGTAGTCGAGCAGCACGTACTCGCGGGCGACCAGCACGCCCTGCAGGCGGCGCAGCAGCACCGGGATGCCCTCGGGCTCCCCCGCGGCGGAGACCAGGACGGCGGTCGAGTCCAGGATGACCGGCCCGAAGATCTCGAGGCCGGCCTTGCGGAGCGTGGTGCCGGTCTCGACGACATCGGCGATGACGTCGGCGACGCCGAGCTGGATCGCGGACTCGACCGCGCCGTCGAGGCGGATCAGCGTCACCTCGACGCCGTGCTCCCGGAGGAAGCGGCCCACGAGGCCCGGGTAGCTGGTCGCCACGCGGAGGCCGTCGATCTGCGCGAGCTCGTCGTAGCGGCCTGCGGGCCCGGCGAAGCGGAAGGTGGAGTTGGCGAAGCCGAGGCTCGCGATCTCGCGCGCCTCGGAGCCGGAGTCGATCAGGAGGTCGCGGCCGGTGACCCCGACGTCGAGAGCGCCGGAGCCGACGTAGGTGGCGATGTCGCGCGGGCGCAGGTAGAAGAACTCCACCCCGTTGCGCTCGTCGACGACGTGCAGCTCCTTCGGGTCGCGGCGGCCGGTGTAGCCGGCCTCCGCGAGCATCTGACCGGCGGTCTCCGAGAGGGAGCCCTTGTTGGGGACGGCGACGCGCAGGAGCGCCGGGGCGGGGGTGGTGGTCACGGGACGTCCTTCATGACTCGACGGCTGTTCAGGGGGCGGCACGGCTCCTCGGGGAGCGTGCGGGCGCGACGGCGCGGAGCGGAGGCGCACCCCGGCGAGCGGGGCGGGGCTCACAGATGCCGGTAGACGTCGGCCGTCGTCAGTCCCTTGGCGAGCATGAGCACCTGCAGGTGGTAGAGCAGCTGCGAGATCTCCTCGGCGGTGCGCTCGTCGCCCTCGTGCTCGGCGGCCATCCACACCTCGGCGGCCTCCTCGACGATCTTCTTGCCGATGAAGTGCACGCCGGCGTCGAGCTCGCGGACGGTGCCCGAACCCTCGGGACGGGCGGCGGCCTTCTCGCCCAGCTCAGCGAAGAGGTCGTCGAAAGTTTTCACCGGGGAAGTCTATACGGCGGCCGGGCGCGGGCCGCCTCAGTGCCGGTGCAGGTGAGCGGTCGCCGTCTCGCGCAGCGACGCGATCGCGGCCTCCGGGTCGTCCGCGCCGAAGACCGCGGAGCCCGCGACGAAGGTGTCGGCTCCCGCCTCCGCTGCGATCTCGATCGTGCCGGGAGCGATCCCGCCGTCGACCTGGAGCCAGACGTCGAGCCCGGTGCGGTCCACCACGTTCCGGAGGGTGCGCAGCTTGGGCATCGTCTCCTCCATGAAGGACTGGCCCCCGAAGCCGGGCTCGACCGTCATCACGAGGACCTGGTCGAACTCGGGCAGGAGGTCGAGGTAGTCGTCCACCATCGTGCCCGGCTTGAGCGCGATCCCCGCCCGCGAGCCGATCTCGCGCAGGCGCCGCGCGAGGGCCACGGCGTCGCGCGCGGCCTCGGCGTGGAAGGTCACGGAGTAGGCGCCGGTCTCGGCGTAGTCGGGGGCCCACCGGTCGGGGTCGTCGATCATCAGGTGCAGGTCGAGTGGCCGGGGCGAGACGTCCTGGAGGCGCTGGACCATGGTCAGCCCGAACGTGAGGTTCGGCACGAAGTGGTTGTCCATCACGTCGACGTGCACCAGGTCGGCTCCGGCGATGCGCTGCAGCTCGGCCTCGAAGTTCACGAAGTCGGCGGAGAGGATGCTGGGGTTGATCCGTGCGGGCATGCGTCCAGCCTAGATCGGAGCGTCCTCCGCGTCCGCCCGGCCGAGCGCGTTCCCGCTCCGGAGGGTTCAGGCGTCTCCGGACGCCGCCTCGAGGGGCCGGCGGCGGAGGAGCTGGACGAACATGGCGTCGGTGCCGTGCCGGTGCGGCCAGAGCTGCACGTGGAGGGGGCCGTCCGGCAGCGGGAGCGGGTCCGCCGTCACCGCGCGCAGCACGGCCGGCGTGTCGACGAGCTCGAGCTCGTGCCGCTCCTGCGCGAGGGCGAGCACGCGCCGGGTCTCGCCGAGGTGCGGCGAGCAGGTCACGTAGGCCAGCAGACCGTCGGGAGCGAGAGCCCTCACCGCGGAGTCGAGCAGCTCGCCCTGGAGTGCGGCCAGCGGCTCCACGTCGGCCGCGGACTTGCGCCAGCGCGCCTCCGGCCGCCGCCGCAGCGCACCGAGACCGGTGCACGGCGCGTCGAGGAGGATGCGGTCGAACGATCCCGGCTGCTCGTCGCCCAGGTCGCGCCCGTCGCCGGTGCGCACCTCGACCGACGGGTCGACGGCGGCCAGCGCCTGCCGCACCAGGCCCGCGCGGCCCGGGACCACCTCGTTGGCGAGCAGCGCCGCCCCTCCTGCGCGCGCCTCCGCCGCGAGCAGCGCCGCCTTGCCGCCGGGTCCCGCGCACAGGTCGAGCCAGCGCTCGCCCGGGCGGACCGGCCGTGCCCGGGAGAGCGCCAGAGCGGCGAGCTGGGAGCCCTCGTCCTGCACGCGCACGCGGCCCTCGTGCACCGCGGGGAACGCCTCCGGGTCGCCGCCGGTGCTGGTCATGCCGACCGGCGAGAACCGGTCGGGTTCGGCGTCGGCGATCTCGCCGGGAGACGCCAGGCCCGGCAGAGCCACCAGGTTCACCCGCGGAGCCGCGTTGTCGGCGGCGAGCAGCGCGTCGAGCTCGTCGGCCGCCCCCTCCGCCGCCAGCGCCCGTCGCAGGGCGCGCACGATCCACACGGGGTGGGAGCTCAGCGCGGCGATCCGGTCGTCGCCGGAGACCGCGGCCGCGGAGACCCGCTCGCGCCACTCGCCGGCGCTCGAGCGCGAGACCGCGCGCAGCACGGCGTTGGCGAAGGCCACCGCTCCCCGCGAGGAGCCGGCCGCGACGAGCGCGACGCTCTCGTTCACCGCGGCGTGCGGGGCCACGCGGGTCGCGAGCAGCTGGTGCACGCCCAGGCGCAGCGCGTCGAGCACCGGCGCATCGATGCTCTCGACGGACCGGCCGGCCGCGAGGGCGATCACGCGGTCGTAGTAGCCGGACATCCGCAGAGTGCCGTAGCAGAGCTCGGTGGCCAGTCCCGCGTCGGCGGGCGAGAGGCCGGCGGCGCTGATCCGCGCGGGCAGGACCAGGTTGGCGTAGGCGTCCGACCCGCTCACCGCGAGCAGGACGTCGTAGGCGACCCGGCGGGCGGGAGCGGCCTCGCGCCGGGCGCTCACGCGAGCACCGTGCTCTCGCGCAGGCCGCGGGCCCAGGCGGCGCCGGCCATCGGGGTCCTGCCGGCGGGCTGGACGGTGACCAGCTCCACCGCTCCGTCCGCGGTGCCGACGAGGGCGCGCCCCGAGTCGAGGCGGACGACGCCGGGAGCGAGGTCCCCCTCGGCCGCGCGGACCGCGAGCACCTTGAGGCGCGCGTCCCCCACCGCGGTCGAGGCTCCGGGCTCGGGAGTCGTTCCGCGCACGAGCGCGAGGACCCGCGCGGTCGGGAGGCTCCAGTCGATCCGGCCGTCGGCGGCGTCGAGCTTGGGAGCGGGGGTCGCCTCTCCGGTCTGCGGAGTCGCGACGGCCGTGCCCTCCTCCAGCGCGTCGACCACGCCGAGGGTGAGGCCGGCGCCGCTCCCGGCCAGCTCCGTCAGCAGCTCGCCCGCGGTGCGCTCCCCCGCGTCGACGGCGAGCTCGGCGTACACGTCACCGGCGTCGAGCTCGGCGACCAGCTGGAAGACGCTCGCGCCGATCCGCGTGTCGCCCGCCATCAGCGCCCGCTGGACGGGAGCCGCCCCGCGCCAGCGCGGCAGCAGGGAGAAGTGCAGGTTGATCCAGCCCAGGCGCGGCACCGCCAGCAGGCGCTGCCGGACGAGGCCGCCGTAGGCCACGATCACGCCGAGGTCGGGGGCGAGCTCCGCGATCCGGTCGGTCACGTCCTCGTCGAGGCGGTTCGCCCGGATCACCGGGATCCCCAGCTCCTCGGCCGCGACGGCGACCGGCGAGGGGGTGAGCACGCGCTTGCGGCCCACCGGGGCGTCCTCCCGGGTGACCACGGCCACGACCTCGTGCGCGGAGGCGGCGAGGTCGCGGAGGGTCGGAACGGCGGCGGCGGGCGTGCCGGCGAAGACGAGGCGCACGGGGGTCTCCTGGGGAGTCAGAGGATGTCGGGGTCGTCGAGACGGACCCGGAGCCGGGGGGCCGGCCGGAAGCGGCCGGGCGTGGTCGGCGGGCGACGACGGCGCGTGGCGTTGCGGATCACGGCGGAGCGGAGGCGCGCGGCCACATCCGCACCGCGAGCGTAGTCGAACCGGACGATCGCCCGGACGGAGCCGTCCTCGAGCCCGACAGGACCGAGGACCTCGTGCCGGTCGTCCTCGTCGAGCGCGTCGAGCGCCTCCTCCACCGCGTGCGCGTCGCCGCTCACCGTGGCCAGGCGCACCGCGGGCGGGAAGCGCAGAGCGCGCCGCTCCTGGAGCTCGGCCCGGAGGTACTCGGCCTGCCGCCAGGTCGCCAGGGCGGTCGCGAGCCGGCCGCCGACCCCGACCAGGAGGACCGGCGCGCCCGGGCGGGCCAGCGCCGCGGCGTTCGACCAGGTGCGGAGCGCGTCGTCGGCGACCCGCAGGCTCTCGCGGGCCAGCATCCGCTCGCCGTCCAGCAGCAGGACGGCGTGGTAGCCGCCGTCGGCCCGCGGCTCCGCCCCGCGCGTGGCCACGACGAGCGCGGGCTCGTCGGGGAGGGTGAGCACGGGGCGCTGCCCGTCGGCGACGATCACCTTGGCACCCGGGAAGGCGCGTCCGAGCTCCTCCGCGGTGCGGCCCGCGCCGAGGGAGACGAGGCGCAGAGCCGTCGCCTCGCAGACGGAGCAGGTCCAGTCGGCCGCGATCAGGCCGCACCAGCCGCAGCTCGGCCGCCCGCCCTCGGAGTGCACGCCGAGCGGACCCTGGCAGCGGTTGCAGCGTGCGACGGTCCGGCAGCGGGCGCAGGCGACCACCGGCGCGTAGCCGGGGCGCGCGACCTGGACGAGCACGGGACCGGAGTCGAGGGCCTTCCGCGCCTCCCGCCAGGCGGAGGAGGGGATGCGCGCTGCCGCGTCGTGCTCGTCGGCCGCCCTTTGCTGGGCGGTCGGCACGACGTGCGGGCGGCGGCTCGGCCGCGGCTCCACCTCGGTCGCGAAGCCGATCTCGACGAGCCGCTCGACCTCGACCGTGCGCGTGTTGCCGAGCAGGACGAGGCCGGCGCCGCTCTGCTCCTGCCGCACCAGGGCGACGTCGCGGGCGTGCGCGTAGGGCGCGAGCGGCTCGGCGAAGAGCGGATCACCGTCGTCCCAGAGCGCGATCAGGCCGAGGGCGGAGGAGGGCGCGTAGAGGACGGAGCGGTTGCCGACGACGACCCGCGGCCCGGGATCGAGGCAGCGGACGAAGGCGGAGTAGCGCTCGGCGCCCTTCTGCCGCGCATCGAGGCGCACCACCGCCTCCGCGGGGACGAGGGCGGCGAGAGCGAGCTCCAGCTGCTCCTGGTCGCGGTAGTCGGGGACGGCCAGGATCGCGTCGCGGCCCGCGGCGAGCGTGTCCCGGGCGAGCTCGGCGAGCGTGACGGCCCAGCCGCCGACCCACGCGCCCGAGTCGAGCCTCACCGGAGCCGGCACGGCGCCGACCGCCAGCCGGGCCCCTTCGGCGAGTCCCGCGAAGGAGGCGTCGGGGTAGCCCGTCACGCCGCCCACCTCGACCGCGGGCGCCGCAGGAGCGGGACCCGCGGCGAGTCGCGCCTTCTCGACGCGGACGTGGCGGCGCGGCACGGCCAGGCGCAGCACGTCGCTCGCGCCTCCGGAGGCGCGGTCGGCCACCCGGCGGGCGAGGGCCCAGACCTCCGGGGTCAGCACGACGAGCGGCGAGACCAGCTCCTCGATGCCGCTGAGCGCTCCGGCGTGCTCGGTCCCCTCCCCCGTCTCGACGACGAACGCGTCGGCGATCCGGCCTCCGGTCCGCAACGGCACCCGCACGCGCACGCCGGGGACCACCTCGCCGCGCAGCGCCTCCGGCACCGCGTAGTCCAGGAGCCGGTCGAGCTGCGGGAGGGGCGAGTCCAGGAGCACGCGCGCGACGGCTCCGCTCGTCGCCATCGCCGCCGCGCCCGCTACGAGAGGCCCGCGGCGGAGCGCAGGTCGTCGACCCGGTCGAGGCGCTCCCAGGTGAAGTCGGGGAGCTCCCGGCCGAAGTGGCCGTAGGCCGCGGTCTGCGCGTAGATCGGGCGGAGCAGGTCGAGTGCGTGGATGATCGCGGCCGGGCGCAGGTCGAAGACCGAGCGGATCGCCTCGGTGATCGTCTCGTCGGAGACGGTGCCGGTGCCGAAGGTCTCGACGTAGAGGCCGACCGGGGCCGCCTTGCCGATGGCGTAGGCGACCTGCACCTCCAGCCGCGAGGCGAGCCCCGCGGCGACCGCGTTCTTGGCGACCCACCGCATGGCGTAGGCGGCCGAGCGGTCCACCTTCGACGGGTCCTTGCCCGAGAACGCGCCGCCGCCGTGGCGGGACGCTCCGCCGTAGGTGTCGACGATGATCTTGCGGCCGGTGAGCCCGGCGTCGCCCTGAGGGCCGCCGATCTCGAAGCGGCCCGTCGGGTTGATCAGCAGGCGCACGGCGGAGGAGTCGAGGTCGACCGTCTCGAGGACGGGGCGGATGACGTGCGCCGCGATGTCCGCGTGGATCGTCTCGGTGCTGACGTGCTCGGCGTGCTGGGTGGACAGGACGACGGTGTCGATGGTGGACGGCGTCGTGCCGTCGTAGCCGATGGTGACCTGGGTCTTGCCGTCGGGTCGGAGGTAGTCGAGCTCGCCCGACTTGCGGACGGCGGCCAGGCGCTCCGCGAGGCGGTGCGAGAGCCAGCTCGGCAGCGGCATGTACTCGGGGGTCTCGTCGGTCGCGAAGCCGAACATCAGGCCCTGGTCGCCCGCGCCCTGGCGGTCGAAGGCGTCCTCGCCCGCCTCGGAGGAGCGGACCTCGAGCGCCGTGTCCACGCCCGCCGCGATCTCGGGCGACTGCTGGCCGATCGAGACCGAGACGCCGCAGGAGCGGCCGTCGAAGCCCTTATCCGAGGAGTCGTAGCCGATCTCGACGATCGTGTCGCGCACGATCTTGGGGATCTCGACGTAGCCGCTCGTGGAGACCTCGCCCGCGACGTGCACGAGCCCCGTCGTGACCAGCGTCTCGACGGCGACCCGGCTGTGCGGGTCCTCGCGGAGCAGGGCGTCGAGGATGCGGTCCGAGATCTGGTCGCAGATCTTGTCCGGGTGGCCCTCGGTGACGGACTCGGAGGTGAACAGGCGGAGGGGACCGGAGGTCATGCTTCTCTTCTCGTCCCGGCTCGTGCGGACCGGGGTCGTTCGTACCGGGAGTGGCCTGGCGGGCGCGATGCCGGGCGGCAGGCGATCGGCGCCTGGGCGGGCGGACCGGCGGGGCTAGCGCACGACCGCGTCGAGGACGCGATCGGCCACCTCCGCCTTGCTGCCCGAGGCCTCGCCAACTATATCGCCGGCCCGATCGAGGACCACGACGGCGTTGCTATCGCTCTGGAAACCCTCGGCCCAGCCCACCCTGTTGAGGACGAGCAGGTCGCAGCCCTTCCGGGCGATCTTGGCGCGGCCGAGGGCGAGCATCGCGTCCCGGTCCGGCTCGGTCTCCGCGGCGAAGCCGACGACGATCTGCCCCTCCCGCCGGGAGGCGGAGATCTCGGCGAGGACGTCCGGGTTCTTGACGAGCTCGAGGACGAGACGGTCGCCCTGCTGCTCCTTCTTGATCTTCGCGTCGGCGACCGCGGCGGGCCGGTAGTCGGCGACGGCCGCGGCCATGATCACCACGTCCGCGCCGGGGGCCGCGGCGAGGGCGGCCTCGCGCAGCTCGAGCGCGGTGCCCACCGGGAGGACCGTGACGCCCTCCGGCGCCGGCACGTCGAGGTTCGCGGCGAGGAGGGTGACCTCCGCGCCCCGGGCCGCAGCGGCCAGCGCGAGCGCGACGCCCTGCCTGCCGCTGGAGCGGTTGCCGACGAAGCGCACCGGGTCGAGGGGCTCGCGGGTGCCGCCGGCGGTCACGAGGACGCGCACGCCCGCGAGGTCGCGGCGGGCGGAGGCTGAGCGGGCGTGGACGGCGAGGGCCTCCGCCACGATCGTCTCGGGCTCCTCCATACGGCCGGGGCCCGAGTCGGCGCCGGTGAGGCGGCCGACCGCGGGGCCGACGACGTGCACGCCGCGGGAGCGGAGCACCGCCGTGTTCGCGACGGTGGCGGCGTTCGCCCACATCTCGGTGTGCATCGCGGGGGCGACCACGAGCGGGGCGGTGCTCGCGAGCACCGTGTTGCCGAGCAGGTCGTCGGCGAGGCCGGCAGCGAGTTTGGCGAGCGTGTGCGCCGTCGCGGGCGCGATCACGATGAGGTCGGCGGCCTGGCCGATGGCCACGTGCCGGACCTCGGCGACGCCCTCGTAGAGCTCGGTGTGCACCGGGTTCCGCGAGATGGCCTCGAGGGTGGGCTTCCCGACGAAGCGCAGCGCGGCCTCGGTCGCGACGACGTGCACGTCGTGCTCCGCGAGGACCAGCGCGCGGACGACTCCGACGGCCTTGTACGCGGCGATGCCGCCGGTGATGCCGACGACGACGTTGAGCCGTCGGCCGGCCTCGAGAGAGGAGCCCACCCGGAGGGGACTACTCGGCGAGGGGCTTGGCGACGAGCTTGTCCTCGTTGATCTCGTGCAGTGCGACCGAGAGGGGCTTGTCGTCGATGGTGGAGTCGACCAGCGGGCCGACGTTGTCGAACAGGCTGCCCTCGTGGAGGTCGGCGTAGTAGTCGTTGATCTGGCGGGCGCGCTTGGAGGCGAAGATCACCAGCGCGTACTTGGAGTCGACCTTCGAGAGGAGCTCGTCGATGGGCGGGTCGATGATGCCGAGGTTGTTGGCCATGGGTGTCTCCTTGCAGGCGCATCAGCGCCGATCTGCGGCTCCGGAGCAACACGGCGCGCGGGCTCCGAGGGGCGTGTGCCCGGTGGGACCCGGGGCGTCGGCCCGGAGGTGGTCGGTGGCCCGGTGTCAGCGGCCCGGGTCAGCGGGCGCGCCGTCGGCACGAGGCGACATCAATTCTACGACCTCGCGGGCCGCTTCGGGCACGGTGCTGTTGACGACGGCGAAATCGAACTCGTCCTGCGCGGCCAGCTCCACCTTCGCGGTGGCCAGGCGGCGCTCCTGCTCCTCCGCGCTCTCGGTGCCGCGGCCGACCAGCCGGCGGACCAGCTCGTCCCAGGTCGGCGGCAGGAGGAAGACCAGCCGCGCGTCCGGCATCCGCTCGCGCACCTGGCGGGCACCCTGGATGTCGATCTCGAGCATCACCTGCCGGCCCTGCTCCAGCGCGGCGTCGATGGGGCCGCGGGGCGTCCCGTAGCGGTGCGCGTTGTGGACGACGGCGTACTCGAGGAACTCCCCCGCCGCGACCATCCGGTCGAACTCGGCGTCGTCGACGAAGTAGTAGCTGACGCCGTCCACCTCGCCCGGACGCGGGGCCCGGGTGGTGGCCGAGACCGAGAGCAGGACGTCCGGGTAGTTCTCGCGGATGTAGGTCGACACGGTGCCCTTGCCGACCGCGGTCGGACCGGCGAGGACGAGCAGGCGGTTGCGGCCGGGGCGGCGCTGCCGCGACTCCCGCTCCTCGAGGAACGACGCCAGGCCCTCGACCTGGCGCCGGCCGAGCCCGCCGAGGCGCTTCGACTCGGCGATCCGCAGCTGGTCCATCACCCGGGGCGTCTTCACCACGCCGAGTGCGGGCACGGCGCGGAGCAGCTCGCTGACGCGCATCCGCCCCTCGACTCCGAGCGGCTCGGCCTGGGCCGCCGCGAGCACGGCGGTCGCGGGGCGGCGTCCGGCGGCGACGGCCTTCTTGACGGCGGCGCGGGCACGGCGCGCCGCGATCGCGGCCTCGGAGGCGGCGCGCCGGTCGACCTCAGGCGGCGAGGGACGGCGCACGGCCTCCGGGCGCGAGGAGGCGCCGGGATCGGGGCTGACGGTTTCAGCGGACAAGGGTCTCCTGGATGTCGGTCGCGCGGCGGGTGATCTCGGCCGCGATCCCCGAGGGGCCGGCGCCGAGCACGCTGCGCGACTCGCTGACGATGGTGGCGGCGCTCAGCGCGCCGAACAGCCGCGGCGCGTCCGCGACGGCTGCGCCCTGGTGGCCGAAGCCGGGCGCGAGCACCGGAAGTGCGGGGTGCAGCGGCTCGTCGATGCCGATGCCGAAGTCGCCCAGGGCGACAGTGGCGCCGAGCACCACGCCGACCGAGCCGATCGACGCGCGAGCGTGAGCGTCGTTCCAGGATGCCACGTCCGCCACGACCGCGCGTGCCACGGTGGATCCCGCCCGGCCGCCGTCCTGCACGAGGGCGCGCTGCACGGGGCGGGCCTCGGGGTTGGAGGTGGCTGCGAGGACGAACACGCCCTTGCCCGCCTCCTCGGCGAGGGTCAGCATCCCCTCGAGGGAGCCGAGCCCCTGGTAGGCCGCCGCGGTCATGGCGTCCGCCTCGAGCGGCGAGCCGGGCCGGAGCCACGCCTCGGCGTAGGCGGTGACGCTCGTGCCGATGTCGCCGCGCTTGACGTCGGCGATCACCAGCAGTCCGGCCTCGCGGGCGTCGGCGAGCACGCGCTCGAGCGCGGCGTAGCCCGCCGAGCCGTGCCGCTCGAAGAACGCGATCTGCGGCTTCACCACGCCCGCACGGCCGGCCGCCGCCTCGACGACCGTTCGGCCGAAGCTCTCGAGCCCGGCCGCGTCGTCGGCGAGGCCCCACGCGTCGAGCAGGTACGCGTGCGGGTCGATCCCGACGCAGAGCCGGCCGTGCGCGGCGAACGCCGCCTCGAGGCGCGAGCCGAAGGAGGCGGTGCCCGCCGCGCCGCCGCTCACGCGGTGCGCTCCGCGCGGCGCAGGGCGTAGTCCTGCAGGCTCGTCACCTCGAAGGGCTCGTTCGCCGCGTCGAGCGAGGCGACCGCCGCCGCGAGCTGGGCGATCGTGGTGAACAGCGGCTTGTCCGCGGCGACCGCGGCGGCGCGGATCTCGTAGCCGTCGGCGCGGGTCGCTCCTCCGCTGGGCGTGTTGATCACCACGTCGACCTCGTCGCGGGCGATCAGCTCGACGATGGAGGGCGCGTCGCCCTCGGCGGTCTCGCTGTACTTGCGGACCACGCGGGCCTGGATCCCGTTGCGGTTCAGCACCTCGGCCGTGCCCTCGGTCGCGAGGATGTCGAAGCCGAGCTGACGCAGGCGCAGCGCGGGCAGGACGATCGAGCGCTTGTCGCGGTCGGCGACCGAGATGAAGACGGTCCCGCTCGCCGGCATGCCGCCGTACGCGGCGTCCTGGCTCTTCGCGAAGGCGCGCGGGAAGTCGCGGTCGATCCCCATGACCTCGCCAGTGGAGCGCATCTCGGGCCCGAGCAGCGAGTCGACGATCTGGCCCTCCTTGGTGCGGAAGCGCTTGAACGGCAGGACCGCCTCCTTCACCGCGATGGGAGAGTCCATCGGGACGTCGGAGCCGTCGCGCTCGGGCAGCAGGCCCTCGGCCTTCAGCGCGGCGATGGTCTCGCCCACCATCAGGCGCGACGCGGCCTTCGCGAGCGGGATGCCCAGCGCCTTCGACACGAACGGCACGGTGCGCGAGGCCCGGGGGTTCGCCTCGAGCACGTAGAGCACGCCCTGGCCGATCGCGAACTGGACGTTCAGCAGTCCTCGGACGCCGACGCCCTGCGCGATCGCGAGGGTCGCCTCCCGCACCTGGTCGATCTGGCGGCGGCCGAGCGTCACCGGCGGGAGCGTGCACGCCGAGTCGCCGGAGTGGATGCCGGCCTCCTCGATGTGCTCCATCACTCCTCCGATGTAGAGCTGCTCGCCGTCGAAGAGCGCGTCGACGTCGATCTCGATCGCGTCGTCGAGGAAGCGGTCCACCAGCAGCGGGTGCGCCTCGTCGATGATCCCCTCGCCGGCCATCCGCTCGAAGTAGTCCTCGAGCTGGGGCGTGCCGTAGACGATCTCCATGCCGCGCCCGCCGAGGACGAACGACGGACGGACGAGGACCGGGTAGCCGATCTCCACCGCGACCTCACGGGCGCCGTCGAGGTCGGTCGCGGTGCCGTTGCGCGGAGCGAGAAGCCCCGCCTCGTCGAGGATCCGCGAGAACGCGCCGCGCTCCTCCGCGAGGTCGATGTTCGCGGGGGTGGTGCCGAGGATGGGCACGCCGGCCGCCTCGAGGCCCGCGGCGAGCCCGAGCGCCGTCTGGCCGCCCAGCTGCACGACGACGCCGACGAGCTCGCCGGACTGCGACTCCGCGTGGATGACCTCGAGCACGTCCTCGAGAGTCAGCGGCTCGAAGTAGAGGCGGTCCGAGGTGTCGTAGTCGGTCGAGACCGTCTCGGGGTTGCAGTTGATCATGATCGTCTCGAAGCCCGCGTCCGAGAGCGCGAACGAGGCGTGCACGCAGGAGTAGTCGAACTCGACCCCCTGGCCGATGCGGTTGGGGCCGGAGCCCAGGATGACGACCTTGCGGCGGTCGGCGGCGACGACCTCCGTCTCCTCGTCGTACGAGGAGTAGTGGTACGGCGTGAGCGCCGGGAACTCGCCCGCGCAGGTGTCGACGGTCTTGTAGACCGGGCGCACGTCCAGCGCGTAGCGGGTGCGGCGGACCTCCGCCTCGTCGAGCCCGCGGAGCTCGGCGATCTGCGCGTCCGAGAAGCCGTGGTCCTTCGCCAGGCGGAGGAGTCCGGCGTCGAGGCCGTCGTGCTCGCGCACCAGGTCGGCGATCTCGTTGATCAGCACGATCTGGTCGAGGAACCAGGGGTCGATCTTCGTGGACTCGAACGCTTGCTCGACCGTGGCTCCCAGGCGCAGCGCCTGCTGCACGGTGACGATGCGGCCGTCGGTCGGGGTCCTCGCGATCTCGAGGAGCTCCTCGACCGAGCGCTCCTGCGCGCCCCAGTGGAACGACGAGCCGCGCTTCTCGAGCGAGCGGAGCGCCTTCTGCAGCGCCTGCGCGTAGTTGCGGCCGATCGCCATCGCCTCGCCCACCGACTTCATGGTCGTGGTCAGCGTCTTGTCGGCGGCCGGGAACTTCTCGAACGCGAACCGCGGGACCTTCACGACCACGTAGTCCAGCGTCGGCTCGAAGCTCGCCGGCGTCACCTTGGTGATGTCGTTCGGGATCTCGTCCAGGCGGTAGCCGATGGCGAGCTTCGCGGCGATCTTGGCGATCGGGAAGCCGGTCGCCTTGGAGGCGAGGGCGGAGGAGCGGGAGACGCGCGGGTTCATCTCGATCACGATGATCCGGCCGTCCGCCGGGTCGATCGCGAACTGGATGTTGCAGCCGCCGGTGTCCACGCCCACGTCGCGGATGATCCGGATGCCGATGTCGCGCAGCTTCTGGTACTCGCGGTCGGTGAGGGTCAGCGCCGGTGCGACGGTGATCGAGTCGCCCGTGTGCACGCCGACGGGGTCGACGTTCTCGATCGAGCAGACGACGACCGTGTTGTCGGCCGTGTCGCGCATGAGCTCGAGCTCGTACTCCTTCCAGCCGAGGATCGACTCCTCCAGGAGCACCTCGGTGGTGGGGCTCTGGTGCAGGCCGTCGCCGACCATCCGCACCAGCTCCTCGCGGGTGTAGGCGAAGCCGGAGCCCAGGCCGCCCATGGTGAACGACGGGCGGATGACGAGGGGGTAGCCCAGGTCCTCGGCGTACTCGATCGCCTCGTCGACGGTGTGCGCGATGTAGGACTTCGCGACGTCGGCGCCCGCGTCCAGCACCAGCTGCTTGAAGATCTGGCGGTCCTCGCCGCGGTTGATCGCCTCGAAGCTCGCGCCGATGAGCTCGACGCCGTACTTCTCGAGGATCCCGAGGTCGTGCAGCTGGATGGCCGCGTTCAGGGCCGTCTGCCCGCCGAGGGTCGGCAGGATGGCGTCCGGCTTCTCCTTGGCGATGATCGCCTCGATCGCCTTGGGCGTGATCGGCTCCACGTAGGTGGCGTCGGCGAAGTCGGGATCGGTCATGATCGTCGCCGGGTTGGAGTTGACGAGGATCACGCGCACCCCCTCGGCGCGCAGCACGCGGCAGGCCTGGGTGCCGGAGTAGTCGAACTCGACGGCCTGTCCGATGACGATCGGGCCGGAGCCGATGACCAGGACGCTCTGGATGTCTTCCCTGCGCGGCATTACTTCTGCTCTCCGATGCTGCTGATCGTGGGGATGTCGGTGGGCTCCGAGGCCCCGCGCCCGGCCGTGCGCTGCACGACCATCTCGCGGAAGCGGTCGAAGAGGTGGTTGGAGTCGTGCGGGCCGGCCGCCGCCTCCGGGTGGTACTGCACCGAGAAGGCGGGGATGTCGAGGCAGCGCAGGCCCTCCACGACCGAGTCGTTGAGGGAGTAGTGGCTGACCTCGACGCGGCCGAAGCCCTCGGGCGAGTCCAGCTCGCCCTCGATCGGCGCGTCCACGGCGAACCCGTGGTTCTGCGAGGTGATCTCCACGCGGCCGGTGAGCTTGTCGAGCACGGGCTGGTTGATCCCGCGGTGGCCGAACGGGAGCTTGTAGGTGCCGAAGCCGAGAGCGCGCCCCAGCAGCTGGTTGCCGAAGCAGATGCCGAAGAACGGCAGGTCGGCGCGCAGGGTGGTGCGCAGCAGCTCGACGTGGCGGTCCGAGGCCTCGGGGTCGCCGGGGCCGTTGGAGAAGAAGAGCGCGGACGGGTCGAGCGCGAGCACCTGCTCGGCGGTCACCGACTCGGGCAGCACGTGGACGTCGAAGCCGCGCTCCGCGAGGTAGTTGACCGTCGAGGTCTTCACCCCCAGGTCGATGACCGCGACCGAGCCGACGCGCTCGCCGCGGGCAGGCACCGTGTACTGCTCGTCGGTCGAGACCGAGGAGGAGAGGTTGAGCCCCTGCATCTGCCGGCCGCCGAGGACCAGCGCGAGCTGCTCCTCCTCGGGGAGGGCGAGGTCCTCGCCGGAGAACACGCCGGCGCGCATCGAGCCGGCCGAGCGGATGTGGCGGGTGATCGCCCGGGTGTCGACGCCGGAGATCCCGACGATGCCGTCGGTCTCCAGGTCGTCGCCGAGGGAGCGCTGCGCGCGGAAGTTGGAGACGACGCGGGAGGGGTCGCGGACGACGTAGCCGGCGACCCAGATGCGGCGCGACTCCTTGTCCTCGTCGTTGGTCCCGGTGTTGCCGATGTGGGGCGCGGTCTGCACGACGATCTGGCCGGCGTAGCTCGGGTCGGTCAGCGTCTCCTGGTAGCCGGTCATGCCGGTGGCGAAGACGATCTCGCCCAGGGTGCGGCCTCGGGCGCCGTAGGCCTGTCCCCGGAATCGTCGTCCGTCCTCGAGGACGAGGACGGCGGTGGGTTCGGTGCTGAGGCGTGTCGTTGGCACGGACTAGGAGCCCTTCTGGGTCGTGTCGGGGCCGCCGTCGGCGGCTCCGGGGTGGGAGGGGGAGGAACGGGGGCCGGCGAGGCGCTGCAGCTCGGCGACCAGGTGCGCCCGGAGGGCGGGCTCGGCCACGCGGAGGTAGCTGTCGACGGTCTCGTCGCCGCGGGGCGACCAGGAGATCACGAGCAGGCCGCCCTCCTCGACGACGCGGTCGATCACGTAGCTGCCCTGGCCCGCTCCGCGCAGGAGGGAGGCCGGGATCACCGTCTCGCGCTCGCCGACGGGGGCGATCACGACGCCGCGCTCGTGGAGGCGCAGCACAGCGTTGCCGCGGAAGCCGAGCCCCGGCAGCACGACGCGCTCGAGCGGCTGCTCGAAGCGGGTCGTGGCCACGTACGGGAGGTCGACGCGCTCGACCTCGGCGCCCAGCGAGGACGCGGGCACGGGCTCCGGCGCGAGGGCGGCCGAGCGGCGGCGCCGCGCGCGCCAGGAGAGCAGCATGCCGACGAAGACGAGGACGACGACCGCGGCGATGACGATCGTGATCGCGGCCCTATCCACGGGAGGCCTTCGCGGAGGCGGCGACGACCGCCGCGTCGACGAGCTCGCCGTCCAGCACGGTCGGGAAGCCCCGGTGGAGGGTGGCGACGACGCGGCCCGGCAGCTCGCGACCGAGGTACGGGGAGTTGCCGCTGCGGCCGCGCAGGTCCTCGACGGAGAAGCGGCGTCGCGCCTCCGGGTCGTAGAGCACGACGTTCGCGGCGGCCCCGACGGCGAGGCCGCGGTCGTAGCCGTCGAGCCGGCCGATGCGGGCGGGGGCGGAGGAGAGCACGCGCGCGACGTCGGACCAGCTCATCCGCCCGTCCTCGACGACGGCGGCGTGCACCACGCTCAGCGCGCTCTCGAGGCCGACCATGCCGAACGCCGCGGCGTCCCACTCGCAGTCCTTCGCCTCGACCGGGTGCGGCGCGTGGTCGGTGGCGACGATGTCGATGGTGCCGTCGGCGAGGGCCTCGCGGAGGGCGAGCACGTCCTCGTCGCGGCGCAGCGGCGGGTTCACCTTGAAGCGGGCGTCGTAGCTCGGCCCGTCCTGGCCGGCGACGGCCTGCTCGGTGAGGAGCAGGTGGTGGGGGGTGACCTCGGCGGTCACGTCGATCCCCCGGGCCTTCGCCCAGCGGATGACGTCGACCGAGCCCGCGGTCGAGACGTGGCAGACGTGCAGGCGGGAGCCCACGTGCTCGGCGAGGAGCACGTCGCGGGCGATGATCGCCTCCTCGGCCACGGCGGGCCAGCCCTGCAGGCCGAGGGCGCTGGAGACGGCGCCCTCGTTCATCTGCGCGCCGACGGTGAGCCGCGGCTCCTGCGCGTGCTGGGCGACGACTCCGTCGAACGCCTTGACGTACTCGAGAGCGCGGCGCATCAGCAGCGCGTCCGAGACGCACTTCCCGTCGTCCGAGAAGACCCGCACGGCCGCGCGGCTGCGGGCCATCGCGCCGAGCTCGGCGAGCGACTCCCCCGCCAGACCCACGGTCACCGCGCCGATCGGGCGGACCGTCGCGTAGCCGGCGTCCTCGCCCAGGCTCTGCACCTGCTCGACCACGCCCGCGGTGTCCTGCACCGGCGAGGTGTTCGCCATCGCGAAGACGGCGGTGAAGCCTCCGGCGGCCGCAGCTCGCGTGCCGGTGAGGATCGTCTCGCTCTGCTCGAACCCCGGCTCGCGCAGGTGCGTGTGCAGGTCGACCAGGCCGGGCAGCGCCAGCAGGCCGTCGGCGTCGATCACGCGGGCCCCGCGCGAGTCGAGGTCGGCGCCGATCTCGACGATCACGCCCCCATCGATCAGCAGGTCGGCGGTCGACTCGTCGGCGAGCGTCGCTCCCGAGATCAGGATCCGCTCCGGCGCCGTGCTCTGAAGCGGCTGGGCAGTGCTCATCAGTGGACCTCCCGTTCGCCGGACAGCAGCAGGTAGAGCGCGGCCATCCGGACGGACACTCCGTTCGTGACCTGTTCGAGCACCGTGGAGCGGCTCGAATCGGCGGCCGCCGAGGAGATCTCGACGCCCCTGTTCATGGGTCCGGGGTGCATGACGATGGTATCGGGACCCAGCCGGGCGAGCCGCTCGTCGTCGAGGCCCCAGATCCGCGCGTACTCCCGGCCGTTGGGGAAGAACCCGCTCGACATCCGCTCGAGCTGGATGCGCAGGAGCATCACGACGTCGGGGAGCCCGGTGTCGATCGCCTCGTCCAGATCGAAGCGGATGGTCGCGGGCCAGTCGCGCGTGTCGACCGGCACGAGGGTCGGCGGTGCGACCAGCGTCACCTCGGCGCCCAGCGCCGTCAGCAGCCAGACGTTCGAGCGCGCCACCCGCGAGTGCAGGACGTCGCCCACGATCGTGACCGCGACGCCGTCGAGGCTCTTGCCGCGGGACGCGGAGGCGCCGTGCAGGCGCCGGCGGATGGTGAACGCATCCAGGAGCGCCTGGGTCGGGTGCTCGTGGGTCCCGTCGCCGGCGTTGAGGATCGACGCGTCGATCCAGCCGCTCGCCGCCAGAACCGCGGGGGCTCCGGAGGCGCTGTGGCGGATGACCACGCCGTCGGCGCCCATCGCGGCGAGCGTCTGCGCGGTGTCCTTCAGGCTCTCGCCCTTGGAGACGCTGGAGCCCTTCGCGCTGAAGTTGATGACGTCGGCCGAGAGCCGCTTCGCCGCCGCCTCGAACGAGATCCGCGTGCGGGTGGAGTCCTCGAAGAAGAGATTGACCACGGTCTTCCCGCGCAGGGTCGGCAGCTTCTTGACCTCGCGGTTCTGCACGTCCGCCATGTCCTCGGCGATGTCGAGGAGTGCGATCGCGCTCGCGCGGTCGAGGTCCCGGGTCGAGAGCAGGTGCTTCACGGAGCCGTCTCCTCGCCGGTGGCCTGCGACTCGATCGCGACCAGGTCCTCACCGTCCGTCTCGACGAGCCGGACGTTGATCCGCTCGCTCAGGCTGCTCGGCAGGTTCTTGCCGACGAAGTCCGCCCGGATCGGGAGCTCGCGGTGTCCGCGGTCGACCAGCGCGGCCAGCCGCACGGCTCGCGGACGGCCGATGTCGCTGAGGGCGTCCAGGGCGGCGCGGATGGTGCGGCCCGAGAAGAGGACGTCGTCGACGAGGACCACGGTCCGGCCGTCGATGCTCGCGGGGACGGCGGTGCGCGCGGGGGTGCGGACCGGGTGCCGGGAGAGGTCGTCGCGGTACATCGTCACGTCGAGGGAGCCGGCGAAGACGGGGGGCCCGTCCGGCTCGATCCGCGCGATCGTCTCGGCGATGCGCCTCGCGAGGGCGACGCCGCGCGTCGGGATGCCGAGGACGACCAGCGACTCGGGGCCGCGGTTCGACTCGAGGATCTCGTGGGCGATGCGCGTGAGCGCTCGCGTGATGTCAGCGCCGTTGAGCACGATTCGTGCCGTCACACCGACCTCCTTCCCCGCCTCACAGGACGGCTGTTAAAGGAAAAGCCGTGTCGAGTATAGGGGCCGTCGCGCGGCCCGCCGGACGGGCAGCCCGGGAACGACCGCGGCCCGCCCGATCACGGGGATCCGGCAGGCCGAGCAGGTCTCCGGGGCGGGTCAGGCCGTCGTGCGGGACTCCGCGACGGAGGCGAGGAGCCCGTTGATGAAGCCCGCCGAGTCGTCGGTCGACAGCGACGTGGCGGCCTCGACGGCCTCCGAGATGGCGACGCCGTCGGGCACCGCGTCGTTGTGCAGGATCTCCCACACCCCGATCCGGAGGATCGCGCGGTCGACCAGCGGCATGCGCGAGAGTGTCCAGCCCTGGGCGAGCCGGGCGATCAGCTCGTCGATCTCGTCGGCGTGGTCGATGACCCCGTCGACGATCTCACGGGCGTAGAGCCACGAGGCCTCACGGGCCGGCTCGTTCGCCGCCCGCTCGGCCTCGGCGCGCAGCGACTGGGCGAAGCTGATCTGCCGGACGTCGGCGTTGTAGAGGATGTCGAGGGCGCGCTTGCGCGCCTTCGTGCGAGCACTCACGGGAGGCCCGGCTCAGCTGACGCGGCCGAGGTAGTCGCCCGTGCGGGTGTCGACCTTGACCTTCGTGCCCTGCTCGAGGAACAGCGGGACCTGGATCTGGTAGCCGGTCTCGACCGTCGCGGGCTTGGTGCCGCCGGTCGAGCGGTCGCCCTGGAGGCCCGGCTCCGTGTACGTGATCTCGAGGACGACCGAGGCGGGGAGGTCGATGTAGAGCGGGTCGCCGTCGTGCAGGGCGAGGGTCACGTTCTGGTTCTCGAGCATGAAGTTCGCCGCGTCGCCGACGACCGCCTCGGGGACGGTGATCTGGTCGTAGTCGCTGGTGTCCATGAACACGAAGTCCGCGCCGTCGCGGTAGAGGTACTGGAAGTCGCGGCGGTCGACGTTGGCCGTGTCGATCTTGGCGCCCGCGTTGAAGGTCTTGTCGACGACCTTGCCCGTGAGGACGTTCTTCATCTTGGTGCGGACGAAGGCGCCGCCCTTGCCCGGCTTGACGTGCTGGAAGTCGATGACGTTCCAGAGCTGGCCGTCGATGCTGAGGACGGTGCCGTTCTTGATGTCGGTGGTAGAGGCCATGCGAAGGGGGATCCGTTTCGGTGGAAGTCTGCGCCGGCGAGCCCGGTACGCGGGCGCGGCGATATCGGCCGGTCCGGCTGACCCGTCGAGTGTAGTCGACGCGGCCCCGTCGGCAGAGGAGTCTGGACGCCGCGTGCGAATCGCCCCACCGGTCCGCGGGAGCGCGAGACGGTGGAGGACCGACCCCGAGGAGGAGCACAGGGACGCCGTTCCCGCCGACACCGTCGTGCCGCCCTGGTACTCGATCGCGTTCATCGCCGTGCCGATCGTCATCGCCGTCGTGATCGTGCTCGTCGTGGTGCTGATCGTCGTGAACGTGCGCCGGGCGCGCTCGCTCGGAGTGGATCCGCTGACCCTGCGGACCGACGTCGCGGCCCGCTTCGCGCGCGAGGGTCCCGGCTCCGCCCGCCCGCTGGCGGACCGGCTCGCCGAGCTGGAGGCGCTGCGAGCGGCGGGCACGATCACCGAGGCCGAGTACGCCCAGGCGCGGAGGGCCGCCCTGGGTGGAGGCTGACGGCGCCGCCCGGGCTCAGCCGAGCCGGACCTACGATCCGATCTCCTGATACGCCGCGAACAGCAGCGACGTCTCCGGCCCCTGCAGGATGCTCGGGCGGGCGATGTCGTCGAGGACCACGAAGCGGAGCATCCCCGCGCGGGTCTTCTTGTCGCGCTGCATCGCGGCGAGGAGCGTCTCCCATCGTCCGAGCGGGTAGCTCGTCGGCAGGGTCAGCGATTCGAGGACCCGGCGCTGGCGGTCCACGACCGCGTCGCTGAGCGATCCGGTCAGGCGCGAGAGCTCCGCCGCGAACATCATCCCGACGGAGACGGCCGCGCCGTGGCGCCACTGGTAGCGCTCGGCGTGCTCGACCGCGTGCCCGAGGGTGTGCCCGTAGTTCAGGATCTCGCGCAGGCCCTTCTCGGTGAAGTCCTCGCCGACGACCCGCGCCTTGATCCCGATCGACAGCTCGACCAGGCTGCGGAACTCCTCCGACGTCGGGTCGGTGGCCAGGTCGATGTCGGACTCGATGATGTCGAGGATGCGCGGCTCGGCGATCATCCCGTACTTCACGATCTCGCCGAAGCCGGCCAGGATCTCGTTGCGCGGGAGGCTGGTCAGCACGTCGAGGTCGGCGACGACCGCCCGCGGCGCGTGGAAGGCGCCGACGAGGTTCTTGCCCTCGGCCGTGTTGATGCCGGTCTTCCCCCCGACGGCCGCGTCGACCATCCCGAGCACGGTGGTCGGCACCTGCACCAGGTCGACCCCGCGGAGCCAGGTGGCGGCGACGAAGCCGGCCAGGTCGGTGATCGCGCCGCCGCCGAAGCCGACGACCGCGTCCGTGCGGGTGAAGTCCGACTGCCCCATCACCTGCCAGCAGAAGGCCGCCACCTCCACGCGCTTCGCGGCCTCGGCGTCCGGGACCTCGGCGAGCAGCACCTCGTAGCGCTCGAGCAGGCTCTCGCGGATCTCGGCGGCGAGGACCGCGAGGGTCGGCGGGTGCACGATGAGCACCTTCGCGGCCCGGGGGCCGATCGCGTCGGCGAGGCCGTCGAGGAGTCCGCGCCCGACGTGGATGTCGTAGCCGTTCTCTCCGGCGACGGGGATGGCGGTGGTGCCGTCGTTCATGACTGTCTTCCGCTCGGGCGGCTCGCGGCCGCCGGGTCCGATGGTGCAGGGGTGGCGGAGGGGCGCTGCGCGCGCACCCACTCCGCGATCTCGGCGGCGATCAGGGTGATCGGCCGCCGGGAGGTGTCGACCACGGTGTCCGCGAGGGACTCGTAGACCGGGCGCCGCTCGTCGAAGATGCGGACCCAGTCGCCGACCCCGCCGCGCACCAGCGGGCGGGAGCCGGAGCCGAGCCGGTCGCGGACGGCCTCGGCCGTGGTGGTGAGGAGCACGACGGGGACGTCCGCGAGGTCGGCGCGCGTCGCGGGATCGAGCACCGCTCCCCCGCCGAGGCTCAGCACCACGTCGCGGCGGACGGCGCGCTCGACGACGCGGCGCTCCTCCCGGCGGAAGGCCGGCTCGCCGTGGGCGTCGAAGTAGGGGGCGATCGGGCCGTGGGTGCGCACGAACTCCGCGTCGGAGTCGACGAACCCGGCGCTCAGCGCCTTCGCGACCCGCTTGCCGATCGTCGTCTTGCCGGCCCCCATCGGGCCGATCAGGACGAGGCGGGCGCGGGCCGCGCCGGTATCGTGACCCGCCATCAGCGGGCCGCCGAGGACGCGGCCATCAGGCGAGCCCGAGACCCGGGTCGCTCGCGGCGGCCGTGCGGAGCTCGTCGGGGATGGCGGCGAGGTAGCCCTGCAGGTTGCGGCGGGTCTCGGTGACGCTGTCGCCGCCGAACTTCTCGAGCACGGCGTTCGCGAGCACCAGGGCGACCATCGCCTCCGCGACGACACCGGACGCCGGCACCGCGCAGACGTCGGAGCGCTGGTGGTGAGCGCCGGCTGCCTCGCCGGTGGCGACGTCGACGGTGCGCAGCGCGTGCGGCACGGTCGCGATCGGCTTCATGCCGGCGCGGACCCGCAGCACGGTCCCCGTGCTCATCCCGCCCTCGGTGCCGCCGGCCCGGTCGCTGGACCGGGAGATTCCGGCGGCGGACTGGAAGAGCTCGTCGTGCGCCTCCGAGCCGCGGCGGGTGGTGGTGAGGAAGCCGTCGCCGACCTCGACGCCCTTGATCGCCTGGATCCCCATCAGGGCCGCCGCGAGCTGGGAGTCGAGACGACGGTCCCAGTGCACGTAGGACCCGAGTCCGGGCGGGAGACCGTACGCGAGGACCTCGACCACGCCGCCGAGGGTGTCGCCGTCGTCGTGGGCGCGGTCCACCTCGGCGACCATGAGGGCGCTGGTCGCGGCATCGTGGCAGCGCAGCGGATCCGCGTCCAGGGCGGCGACGTCGGCCGGGCCGGGCAGCGGCGAGCCCTCGGGCACGCGGACCGGCCCGATGGCGAGGGTGTGGCTGACGAGCGAGACGCCGAGCTCGCCGAGGAAGCGGCGGGCGACGGCGCCGAGGGCGACGCGGGCCGCGGTCTCGCGGGCGGAGGCGCGCTCGAGCACGTTGCGGGACTCGGGGAAGCCGTACTTCTGCATCCCGACGAGGTCGGCGTGGCCCGGGCGGGGCCGTGTGAGCGCGGCGCCGCGGCCCTTGGGCAGGCTCTCGGGGTCACGGGGCTCCGCCGACATGACGTCGACCCAGCGCGGCCACTCCGTGTTGCCGATGCGCAGGGCGATGGGGCTGCCCATCGTCGCTCCGTGCCGGACGCCGGAGGAGATCGTCAGCTCGTCCTGCTCGAAGTTCATCCGGGCTCCGCGGCCGTAGCCGAGCTTCCGGCGCGCCAGATCGGCGCGGATGTCGTCGAGGGAGACGGGGACGCCCGCCGGCAGTCCTTCGAGGACGGCGACGAGTTCGGGACCGTGGGATTCCCCGGCCGTGAGCCAACGGAGCATCCTCCGATTCTGGCACACGAGGTCAGTGCGCCGGACCCGCCGAGACGGCTCGGCGCATCGCCGCGAGCACCTCGTCCTCGCGATCGAGAGGCAGGACCGGGTCGCCGCCGACGAAGATCCGCACCTGCACGAGTGCCTGGTGGAGCAGCATCCCGAGCCCGGAGACGACCGGGGAGCCGCCCTGCTCCCAGCGCCGGGCGAGCGCGCTCGGCCACGGGGAGTACGCCACGTCGAACAGGGTCGAGCCCGCGACCGCCGCGTCGGGCACGTCGAGGCCGTCCGCCGCCCCGCCGGGGAGCGTCGAGATCACCAGTGGCGCTCCGGTGGACCAGTCGGCGAAGGAGCGGACCGAGAGCGGGACGCCGAGCGACTCCGCGAGCGGAGCGAGCTCGACGGCCCTCGACGCCGTCCGCAGGACGAGGTCGACCCGCGCCGCGCCGAGCTCGGCGGCGGCGGCCAGGGCGGAGGCGGCGGTCGCTCCCCCGCCGAGCACCTGGACGCGCTCCGCCGAGACGACGCCCGCCTCGGCGAGGGCGCGCACGATGCCCGCGACGTCGGTGTTGAACCCGCGGAGGCGGGGTGCCGGACCGGAGCGGTCGACCAGCACGGTGTTGACCGCGCCGGTGACCCGGGCGACCGCGTCCTCCTCCGCCAGCAGCGGGCGCACCGCGTGCTTGAGCGGCATGGTCAGCGACAGTCCGTGCCAGGGCTCACCGGACACGACCTCGGAGAGGGTCGCCTCCGTCGTCTCGACGGCGCGGTAGCTCCAGTCGAGTCCGAGCACCCGGTAGGCGGCCGCGTGCAGCGCGGGCGACTTCGAGTGCGCAATCGGCGCGCCGAGGACCGCGAGGCGGTACCCGGCGGCCGTCACTGGTACTCCGGGTGGTCCCGCATCCAGGCCTGCCACTGGTCGACGGCCGCGTTGTGCTCGGCGTCGGTGGTGGAGTAGACCGTCTCGCCCGTCTCGAGGTTCACCGTGACGAAGTACATCCAGGTGCCGTCCGCGGGGTGCATGACCGCGTCGATCGCCACATCGCCCGGGTTCGAGATCGGCGCGGGCGGCAGGCCGTCGCGCTGGTAGGTGTTGTAGACGTTGCCGGCGTCGTTCCGCTCGGCGTCCGTGGTCGAGACGCGGTCGGTCGCGCCGGTGCCGTACGCCACGGTCGCGTCCGACTGCAGGCGCCACCCCTGGTCGAGGCGGTTCTGGAACACGCGCGCGACCTTCGGGAAGTCCTCGGCGACGCGGGCCTCGCGCTGCACGAGGGACGCGAACACCACGACGCGGTAGCGGTCGTCCACCGGCACGCCGGCCTGGTCGAGCGACTGGTACATCCGGTCGACCAGCGTCTTCAGGATGTCGTGCGCCGGCGTCGACGGGTCGATGTCGTAGGTCGCGGGGAACAGGAACCCCTCGAGGCTCGTCGCCCCGGCCGGGAGCCCGAACGAGCCCCAGTCGGCGGCGGCCGCCTCGAGGTCCGTCAGCGCGACCCCGGTGCCGTCCGCGATGAGCGGCAGCGCCTCCTTGAGCGCCGTCCCCTCGGGGATGACGAAGGTGTTCGCGAGGCGCGTCGACTCGGAGTCGAGCAGCGCCGACAGTGCGGCCTTGGCGCTCATCTCGGCCTTGAGCGAGTACGCGCCGGGCTGGAAGACGGGCTCCGGGCTCTGGGCGAGGAGCAGGTCGTAGAAGGGGTCGTACGACTTGATGACCCCGTCCGAGACGAGGTTGTTGGCGATGTCGCTGCCGCCGTCGCCTTGGTGGATCGTGAACAGCACCTCGCTCGAGCCGGTGCCGGTGAAGTCGGTCGGCTCGGGCTCGGCGAACAGGCCGCGCACGGGCTCGAGGAAGATCGTCACCGCGATGGCGACGAGCGCGGCGAAGACGCCGAAGGCCAGAAGCCCGCCGATGAGCCCGCGGCGGCTGCGGCGCTTCTTCGCGCCACCCGTCGCGCGAGCCGCGCGGCGACGCTTCGGGCGCGCGTCCGGGTCGAACGCGGCCGCGTCGTCGCGGCCGCGGGGCTCGGGCACGTCGGGCCCGGTGAAGAGGCGGCCCAGAGGATCGTGCGCCTCAGTCGGCGCGGGCTGCTGCTCCGGAGTCGGGTCGGGCGGAGTCGGCTGCGCCTGCTCGGCGGCGCGGGCGTCGCGGCGGCTCGGGGGGACGTCGGTCACGGGGAGGTCCTTCGTTCGGTTCGAGCAGGACTCCGGCCGGGGTGCCGGCCGAGCGCTCGGAATCGATGGCGTGCTGCAGGATCACCACGGCGGCGACCTGGTCGATCACGGCTCGGGAGCCGCGGGTGGTGCGTCCGGAGCGGTGCAGGGCGCTCTGAGCGGTGACCGTCGACAGCCGCTCGTCGACGAGCCGCACCGGAGCGGTGGGCACCGCCTCGGCGAGCAGTCGAGCGAATCCGCGCGCGTCCTCCGTCGAGGCCGTCTCGGCCCCCGACAGCGACAACGGCAGTCCGACGATGATCGCCTGGGCATCGTACTCGGCGGCGAGGTGCGCGATCCGGGAGACGTCCGAGGATCCGCCGTCAGTGCCCGCCCGCGCGACCGTCTCGACGGGCACCGCGAGCAGGCCGTCGGCGTCGCAGCGGGCGACCCCGATGCGGGCACGGCCCACATCGATGCCGAGCCGGACGCCGAACCGGCTCATTCAGCTGGTCGCTTCCTGCACCACGGCCTCGAGCGCCGCGCCGATGGCGGAGACGTCGGAGCCGCCGCCCTGGGCGAGGTCGTCCTTGCCGCCTCCGCCGCCACCGAGGATCCCGGCGGCGCGCTTGGCGAGCGCACCCGCGCGGCGGCCCTGGTCGCGGGCGGCCTGGTTGGTGGCGACGATCACCGCGGGCTTGCCCGAGACGTCGGCGGCGAGCGCGACGACGGCCGGCTCCTGGCCGAGCCGCTCGCGGACGGAGGTCACGAGGGAGCGCAGCTCGTCGGTCGATCCCGCGGTGCCGATGCTCTCGGCGACGACGGTCGTGCCGCCCACCGTGCGACGGGTCGCGGCGAGGGCGGGCACCCGGTCGGCGAGGGCCTTGGCCTCGAACGCGGCGATCCGCTTCTCAGCGGCCTTGAGGCTCGCGACGAGCTCGCCGATCCGCTCGGGGAGCTGCTCGCGCGGGGTCTTCAGCGAGGACGAGATCGTGCTGACGAGGGCGCGCTCGGCGGCGAGCTCCTGGAAGGCCTCGCGGCCCACGAGCGACTCGACGCGGCGGTTGGTCGATCCGACCGAGGACTCGCTGACCAGGCTGATCACGCCGACCTCGGACGAGCGCCCGACGTGGGTGCCCGCGCAGAGCTCGCGCGACCAGGGCCCGCCGATGTCGACCACGCGGACGACGTCGCCGTACTTCTCGCCGAAGAGGGCCATCGCGCCGAGCGCCTTCGCCTCGTCGATCGGGAGCTCGCGCGTGACGACCTCGAGGTTGTCCCGGATCGCCGTGTTGGCGATCTCCTCGATCTCGCTGCGGGTCTCGAGCGAGAGGGCCTGGTTCCACGAGAAGTCCAGGCGCAGGTAGCCCGCCTTGTTGTAGGAGCCGGACTGGTGCGCCTGCGGACCGAGCACCTGGCGCAGCGCGGCGTGGATGAGGTGCGTGCCCGAGTGCGCCTGCGTGGCGCCCCGGCGCCAGTCGCGGTCGACGACGGAGGTGGCGGCGTCGCCCACTCCGACCTCGCCGCTGGCGACCTGGACCTTGTGGCTGATGAGCCCCTTGACGGGCTTCTGCACGTCGAGGACCTCGAGATCGAAGCCGGAGCCGACGATACGGCCGGCGTCGGCCTCCTGGCCGCCCGACTCCGCGTAGAGGCTGGTCGCCTCGAGGATCACCTCGGCGATGTCGCCCGCGACCGCCTTCGTGACGGAGTGCCCGCCGACGATGAGGCCGAGGATGCGCGTCTCGGTGTCGAGCACGTCGTAGCCGGTGAACAGCGTCTCGCCGTGGGCGCGGAAGTCGGCGTAGACCGAGAGATCGGCCAGCGCCGACTTCTTCGACTTCGCGTCGGCCTTCGCACGCGTGCGCTGCGCGGTCATGAGGGAGTCGAACGCCTCGCGGTCGACCGTCAGACCCGACTCCTCGGCGATCTCGAGGGTGAGGTCGATCGGGAACCCGAAGGTGTCGTGCAGGAGGAACGCGGTGTCGCCCGGCAGCGTCGGCGACTCGGCCTTCTTCGTCTTCAGGACCGCGAGGTCGAGGATCTCGGTGCCGGCTGCGAGGGTGCGCAGGAACGCCTCCTCCTCGCCGTAGGCGCTGGTCGAGAGGCGCTCGAACTCCGTGGACACCTCGGGGTAGGCCGACGCCATCGCGTCGCGCGAGGCGGCGAAGAGCTCGGGGAACGTCGCGGTGTCCACTCCGAGCAGGCGCATGGCGCGCACCGTGCGGCGCATCAGGCGGCGGAGGATGTAGCCGCGCCCCTCGTTGGACGGCGTCACGCCGTCCGACAGCAGCATCAGCGACGAGCGCACGTGGTCGGCGATGACGCGCATGCGGACGTCGTCCTCGTGGACGGCTCCGTAGCGGCGGCCCGAGAGCTCGGCGGCGCGATCGAGGACCGGACGGACCTGGTCGATCTCGTACATGTTCTCGACGCCCTGCTTGAGGAAGGCGACGCGCTCGAGGCCCATGCCGGTGTCGATGTTCTTGCGCGGCAGCTCGCCGAGGATGTCGAAGTCGACCTTGCTCGTGCCCTCGCCGCGGAGGTACTGCATGAAGACGAGGTTCCAGATCTCCACGTAGCGGTCGTCGTCCGTCGCCGGGCCGCCGTCGATCCCGTAGGCGGGTCCGCGGTCGAAGAAGATCTCGGAGCAGGGGCCGGCGGGGCCGGGCTGGCCGGTCGACCAGTAGTTGGTGTCCTTGTCCAGGCGCTGGATGCGCTCGTCCGGCAGTCCCGCGATCGTCTTCCAGAGCGCGATCGCCTCGTCGTCGTCCTTGTAGACGGTGACCCAGAGGTCCTTCTCGTCGAAGCCCAGTCCCCCGTCGCTCTCGGCGCCGGTGAGCAGCTCCCAGGCGTAGCCGATCGCCCCCTCCTTGAAGTAGTCGCCGAAGGAGAAGTTGCCGTTCATCTGGAAGAAGGTGCCGTGACGAGGCGTCTTGCCGACCTCCTCGATGTCGTTGGTGCGGATGCACTTCTGCACGCTGGTCGCACGCGGGTACGGCGCGGGGACCACTCCGGTGAGGTAGGGCACGAACGGCACCATGCCGGCGACGGTGAAGAGGAGGCTCGGGTCCTCGCTCACGAGGGAGGCGGAGGGGACCACGGTGTGGCCGCGGCTCCCGAAGAAGTCGAGCCAGCGGTTGCGGATGTCTGCGGTCTGCATGGGTTCCGTTACGGTTCGGTCGGTGACGACGCGGATGTCGGGCGGCGGGGCGTCAGCCCTCGCCGATGGCGGCCTTCAGTTCGGCCTCGCGCTGGTGGTAGCCCTCGGAGACGGCCTCGCCGAGCTCCTTCGCGGTGCGGTTGAGGTCGGCGAAGAGCCGGGCGCCCGCCTCGGTGCGCGAGACCTGGTGGGCGACCGCGAATCCGAGGCCGATCCCGATGACGATCAGGAGGATGTTCTTCACGGGGTGTCCTTCCACAGCGGCGGGGCGGGCGCGACGGCGCGACGACCCGTTCGATTCTAGGGCGCGGGCGCGGCGCTACTTCGAGCGCGGGCGCTTCGTGCGCTTCGCGGCGGAGCGGCCGACCGCGGCTCCGGCCTTGTCGGCCGTCCGTCCGGCGACGAGCACGGCGCGGACTCCGGCGGTGAAGCCGGCGAGCTTGATGAGCGGACCGCCGACGGTCGCGGCCGTGAGGGCGACGAGCGCGTTGACGTTGCCGGTGACCTCGGCGACGTCCTTGGTGATCGTGTCCACCCGCGCGAGCTGGTGGTTGGCCTCGCGGAGGGTGGAGGCCGACTCGTCGAGGATCGGCGTCAGGCCGTCGCTGGCCTGCTTGATGGCCTCGCTCGTGCTGTCGAAGACGCGCCCGAGCTTCCAGAGCGGGACGGCGGTGATCGCCACCAGGATCGCGAACACCCCCGCGGCGATGAGCCCTGCGATGTCTCCACCGGTCACGGTGACCTCCGTTCGATGCCGCCCAGCGCGGCACTCCAGCCTACCGACGGGCCGCGACAGGGGCGGGCGCTCGGCTCGGGCGCGACGGCCGGATCGGGCGCAGCGCGGGACTCTCGGAGCGCGGCGGGCACTCCGGATCGCGACCCCGGGAACGGGAAAGGCCCCGGTGCGCACACCGGGGCCTTTCTCTGCGGGGCTGGACTCAGCGGGCCGCGTAGTACTCGACGACGAGCTGCACTTCGCAGGTCACGGGGACCTCGGCGCGCTTCGGGCGGCGCAGGAGCGTCGCCTGCAGCTTGTCGATCTCGACCTCGAGGTAGCCCGGGGTCTTGGGGAGGACGTCGACGTGTCCACCGGCGGCGGCGACCTGGAAGGGCTCGGTGCCCTCGGAGCGGGTCTTGACGTGGATGACCTGGCCCGGCTTCACGCGGAAGGAGGGGCGGTCGACCGTCTTGCCGTCCACCATGATGTGGCGGTGGGTGACGAACTGGCGGGCCTGCGCGGTGGTACGGGCGAAGCCCGAGCGCAGGACGAGGGCGTCGAGGCGCATCTCGAGGAGCTCGACCAGGTTCTCACCGGTCAGGCCCTGGGTGCGGCGCGCCTCCTGGAAGGCGATGCGGAGCTGCTTCTCGCGGATGCCGTACTGGGCGCGCAGACGCTGCTTCTCACGCAGGCGGACCGCGTAGTCGGAGTCGGCCTTGCGCTTCGAGCGGCCGTGCTCGCCGGGAGCGTAGGGACGCTTCTCGAGGTAGCGGGCGGCCTTCGGGGTCAGGGGGATGCCGAGGGCGCGCGAGAGGCGCGTCTTCGAGCGGGTACGGGACGTGGTCGACACAGTGGTCCTTCCAAGGTCTGAGAGGTTCGGTCGCAGCTCTCGACCGCCGGCTCCGGGAGGAGGGCGGACGCCGCGGTCGTGTCCTCCGCGGGTGCGGGGGAAGGGTGACCGCAGTGGCGGGCTGCGCGATTCAGAGGGATGCGCTGCTCCGCTCGGCTACAGAGCGGTGGGCAACCTCGCAAGACTATCAGGCCACGGCCTCCCGTGCGGGTCGCGCGAGTTCGCGGTCGGCGCGGTCAGCCCCGGTCGCCGCGGATGATGCGCAGGAGCTTCGCCAGTCGTGCGGAGACGTCGCGCTCGTTGCCGTGCTCGGTGGGCCGGTAGTACCGCGCGCCCTGGAGCGGGTCCGGGAGGTACTGCTGCTCGAGGACGCCGAGGTCGGCGTCGTGCGGGTACCGGTAGCCCTTCCCGTGGCCGAGCTTCTTGGCGCCGGGGTAGTGCGCGTCGCGCAGGTGCGCCGGCACCCGACCCGCGCGGCCCGCGCGCACGTCCGCGATGGCCGCGTCGATGGCGGAGTAGGACGCGTTCGACTTCGGGGCGGTCGCCAGGTGCACGACCGCCTGGGCGAGCGGGATGCGCCCCTCCGGCATGCCGATGAACTGCACGGCGTCGGCCGCGGCGATCGCGACGACGAGCGCCTGCGGGTCGGCCATGCCGATGTCCTCGGACGCGGAGACGATGATGCGGCGGGCGATGAACCGCGGATCCTCCCCCGCCTCGATCATCCGGGCCAGGTAGTGCAGCGCCGCGTCGACGTCCGAGCCCCGGATGGACTTGATGAAGGCGCTGATGACGTCGTAGTGCTCGTCGCCGTTGCGGTCGTAGCGCAGCAGGGCGCGGTCGACGGCGCGCGCGACGACCTCGGTCGTGATCACGGGGAGCGCGGGCTCCTCGGCGGCGGCCTCGACGGGAGCGCCCTCGTCGTCCTCGTCCTCCTCGTCCGGGTCCTCCGCGGCGGCGGCGCGGGCGACCCGGTCGGCCTCGCGGGCCTCCGAGCGGGCGGAGGTGGCGGCGGCCTCGAGCGCGGTCAGCGCCCGCCGGGCGTCTCCGGAGGCGAGCCGCACGATGCTCGCCCGGGCCTCCTCCTCCAGCGTCACCGAGTCGCGCAGACCCCGCTCGTCGTGCAGGGCGCGGTCGACCAGGACGCCCAGGTCGTCGTCGCTGAGCGGCTCGAGGGTCAGCAGGAGCGAGCGCGAGAGCAGCGGCGCGATCACCGAGAACGAGGGGTTCTCGGTCGTGGCCGCGATGAGGATGACCCACCCGTTCTCGACCCCGGGCAGCAGCGCGTCCTGCTGCGCCTTGGTGAAGCGGTGGATCTCGTCGAGGAAGAGCACGGTGGACGTGCCGTAGAGGTCGCGGGTGGAGAGTGCCTCCTCCATCACCTGCCGCACGTCCTTCACGCCCGCCGTGACGGCGGAGAGCTCGACGAAGCGGCGGCCGCTGGAGTGGGCCACCGCCTGCGCGAGCGTGGTCTTGCCCGTGCCGGGAGGGCCCCAGAGGATCACGGACACCGCTCCCCGCTCCCCCGTCGTGTCGGCGGCGAGGGCGACCAGGGGCGAGCCGGGCGTCAGGAGGTGGCGCTGGCCGGCGACCTCCTCGAGGCTGCGCGGCCGCATCCGCACGGCGAGCGGAGTCGCCCCGGAGCGGAGTCCGGCCTGCTGCATGGTCATGCCCTCAGCGTAACGACGGCCTCCGACAGAGCCCCGGCCCGACTGCCCGGCGCGACGGAGCGGCGTTTGTCGCGCCTCCGGCGGTTCTCGTAGGCTCGACGCGGCCTGCGTGCGCGGGCCGCCGCGCCGAAGCCGCGCGGACGAGGACGTCGGAGGATCACGTGGCCCAGGGCAAGTCGAACGACCGCGAGGCGCGCACCCGGCTCCGGGCCTACCAGGCCCGTCAGAGCCTCCACCGCTCGAGGCAGAAGCGGCGCGTGCGCGACAACGTGATCGCGGCGATCGCCGCCGTCGTCGTGATCGGGCTCGCCGTCGTCGCACAGATCCTCTACTTCTCCGGCGGCCCCGGCACCCCGGTCGCCGAGCCGACCTCCTCCTCCGCGACCCCGACACCCGAGGCGACGGGGTCGAACACCGGCGACGTCCCCTCCTCCGACATCGCCGAGGGCCGCGACTGGACGGGCACGCTCACGATCGGGGAGGACCCGCTGGGCATCACGCTCGCCGGCGCCGCCGCCCCGCAGGCGGTGTCCTCCTTCATCTCGCTGACGCGGTCCGGCTTCTACGACGGCGTCTCCTGCCACCGCCTCACCACGGAGGGCCTCTACGTCCTCCAGTGCGGCGACCCGGACGGCGACGGCACCGGCGGACCGGGCTACAGCTACGGTCCCGTCGAGAACGCGCCCGAGGACGGCGTCTACCCGGCCGGGACCATCGCGATGGCCCGCCAGGGCGGCAACGGCTACAGCCAGGGCAGCCAGTTCTTCGTCGTCTACCAGGACACGACCCTGCCCGCCGACGCGGCCGGCGGGTACACCGTGCTCGGGCAGGTCACCTCGGGACTCGACGCCCTCGTCAGCGACGTCGTGTCGAAGGGCACGGCCGACGGATCGGGTGACGGCGCCCCCGCCGAGCCCGTGACCATCACCTCCGTCTCCGTCGAGTAGCCGCACCCGCGGCGTCGTCACGGTCCGCCCGCGCGGGGAGTGCAATAGGCTTGTCGTCACTGCCCGTTCGCGGCCGAGCGCGGTCTTCGGCCCTCCGGCCGTCGAGCCCCACCGGCCGACGACGCGACGGGCACCGAGAAGCACGACATCGAACAGCAAGGTGAGGCTCCGAGCGATGAGTGACCAGCAGCCGTGGGGACGGGTCGGCGACGACGGGACGGTCTACGTCCGCGTCGGCGACGGGGAGCGAGAGGTCGGCCAGTACCCCGATGCGACTCCCGAGGAGGCGCTCGCCTACTACGAGCGCAAGTACACGGAGCTCGCCGGGCAGGTCTCCCTGCTCGAGCAGCGCGCCAAGCGGGGCGCGCCCGCCGGAGACGTCGCCCGCACGGTGCAGTCGCTGTCCGCGGCCATCGCGCAGGCGAACGCGGTCGGCGACCTCGAGTCGCTGCAGACCCGGGTCGACGCGCTGAGCGGCTCCGTCGAGGATCTGACCGAGCAGCAGGCGGCCGAGTCGAAGGCCGCGCTGTCCGAGGCCCTCGCCTACCGCGAGGCCATCGTCGCCGAGGCCGAGGCCCTGGCGGCGGTCGACCCGGCGAAGACGCAGTGGAAGCAGGCCAGCGCCGCGATCGACGACCTCTTCGCCCGCTGGCAGAACCACCAGCAGCAGGGCCCGCGCCTTCCCAAGAACGACGCGAACGAGCTGTGGCGCCGGTTCCGCGGAGCGCGCACCACGATCGAGCAGAACCGCAAGGCGTTCTTCGCCGACCTCGACTCCGCGCACCGCGAGGCCAAGCAGGCCAAGCAGGCGCTCATCGACCAGGCCGAGGCGCTGGTGCCGCAGGGCGCCGATGCCATCCCGGACTACCGCGCGCTCCTGGAGCGCTGGCGGGTCGCAGGCCGCGCAGGCAAGCGGTTCGACGACGCGCTCTGGGCGCGCTTCAAGGCCGCCGGCGACGCGATCTACGGCGCCAAGGCCGAGATCGTCGCGCAGGAGAGCGTCGAGTACACCGAGAACCTCGACCTCAAGCTCGCCCTCCTCGAGGAGGCGGAGCCGCTCCTGCAGGAGCAGGACCGCGAGAAGGCCAAGCGGGTGCTGCTCTCGATCCAGGAGCGCTGGGACGCCGTCGGCCGCGTGCCGCGCGAGCAGGTGCGCACCGTCGAGGACCGCCTCCGCAAGGTCGAGGCGCACGTCCGCAAGCTCGACGAGGAGCACTGGAACCGCAGCAACCCGGAGCGCAAGGCCCGCTCCGAGGGTCTCGCCTCGCAGCTGACCGCCGCGATCCAGAAGCTCCAGGACGAGCTCGACGAGGCGAAGGCGCGCGGCGACCGCGACGCGATCGCCCAGGCTCAGGAGGCGCTCGACGCCCGCAAGGTCTGGCTCGACGCGATCGGCTAGACCCGCTCCGGCGGATTCCTCCACAGATCCGCTCGCGACGCTCCGGAGGGGAGGTGCATCGGCCAGCATGGCCGGATGCGCCTCCCCTCCGTGCTCCTCCCCGGGCACCTTCCTCTCGCGGAGCTGTGCGCCGCCCGCCTCGACGGCGAGCTGGTCGCGCTCGACGAGGGCTTCCTCGTCGCGGACCTGCCCCTGGGGGCGTCCGAGCGGGCCGCCTCCCTGCGCTCGCTGCTCCCCCGCGGCGCCGTCGCCGATCGTCTCTCCGCCGCATGGGTGCACGGAGCGACGCACCGTCCGCCGCCTGTGCACAGCGGCTCGATCGACCGGCGGAAGCGCCGGCAGGCGCCGTCGAACCCCCGCCTGCGCTGCCACGAGGTCCTGCTCGACGAGGACGACGTCGTCCTCCTCGGCGGCGCGCCGGTCACGTCGCCTGCTCGCACGCTGATCGACCTCGCCCGGACGGAGGACGCGAGCGCGATCCTCCGAGCGCTCTCTCGGAGCACCCGGACCGGCCTCGACGCCGTCCTCGCGAGGCTGGAGGAGGGCAGCGCCGTCGCCGGACGGAGGATCGTCGGACGACGGCTGCGGGCGGCGCTCGGCGAGGCGCCGCCCGGGGATCAGCCCCCGTTCACCCGGTAGACGTCGTAGACGGCGTCGATCCGGCGCACGGCGTTCAGCACGCGGTCCAGGTGGGTGGTGTCGCCCATCTCGAAGACGAACCGGCTGATCGCCAGCCGGTCGCTCGAGGTCGAGACCGTCGCCGACAGGATGTTGACGTGGTGCTCCGAGAGCACGCGCGTCACGTCGCTCAGCAGGCCCGAGCGGTCCAGCGCCTCGACCTGGATCTGCACGAGGAAGATGCTCTTGGAGGACGGCGCCCAATCGACATCGACGATCCGCTCCGGTTCCTTCAGCAGCTCCTGCACGTTGTGGCAGTTCGCCTGGTGCACGGAGACGCCGGCTCCCCGCGTCACGAATCCGACGATCTGATCGCCCGGAACCGGAGTGCAGCACTTCGCGAGCTTCACGAGGATGTCCGGCGCGCCCTTCACGAGGACGCCCGACTCGCTGCTCCGGCTCCGCGGCCGGGGCGAGCGCGGGAGGGTGACCTCGTTCTCGTCCGACTCCGGATCGCCCTGGATGGAGGAGACGACCTTCTCGAGCACCGACTGGGTCGAGACGTGGCCCTCGCCGACGGCCGCGTAGAGCGCCTCGACGTCGTTGTAGCGCAGCTGGCTGGCCACCTCGGTGAAGGTGTCCTGGCTCATCAGCTTCTGCAGCGGCAGGTTCTGCTTCCGCATCGCCCGGGCGATGGAGTCCTTGCCCTGCTCGATCGCCTCGTCGCGCCGCTCCTTGGTGAACCACTGCCGGATCTTGTTGCGGGCCCGGGGGCTCTGCACGAAGTGGAGCCAGTCCTGGCTCGGTCCCGAGTCGGGGTTCTTCGAGGTGAAGACCTCGACCACGTCGCCCGTCGTCAGAGCCGACTCCAGCGGCACGAGGCGCCCGTTGACCTTGGCGCCCATCGTCCTGTGCCCGACCTCGGTGTGCACCGCGTAGGCGAAGTCGACCGGGGTCGCACCGGTCGGCAGGCCGATCACGCGTCCCTTCGGGGTGAAGACGTAGACCTCCTTGGCGCCGATCTCGAAGCGGAGGGAGTCGAGGAACTCGTTCGGGTCGGTGGTCTCCGACTGCCAGTCCGAGAGATGCGCGAGCCAGGCGAGGTCGGTGTCGTTCGATCCGGAGGTGGGCACCTTGCCGGTGGCCATCTGCTCCTTGTACTTCCAGTGCGCCGCGATGCCGAACTCCGCGTGCTGGTGCATCTCGTTGGTGCGGATCTGGATCTCGACCGCGCGGCCCTTCGGCCCGACGACCGTCGTGTGCAGCGACTGGTAGAGGTTGAACTTCGGAGTGGCGATGTAGTCCTTGAACCGGCCCGGCATCGGCGTCCAGCGGGCGTGGATCGAGCCGAGCACGGCGTAGCAGTCGCGCACCGAGTTCACGAGGACGCGGATGCCGACCAGGTCGTAGATCTCGTCGAACTCGCGACCGCGGACGACCATCTTCTGGTAGATCGAGTAGTACTGCTTCGGCCGGCCGACGACGCGACCACGGATCCGCCCGGCCCGCAGGTCCTCGCTGATCAGGTCGATGACGTTCTGCACGAACTCCTCGCGCTGCGGCGTCCGCCGCTTCACCAGGCTCTCGATCTCGTTGTAGATCTTGGGGTAGAGCACCGCGAAGGACAGGTCCTCGAGCTCCCACTTGATGGCCTGGATGCCGAGGCGGTGCGCCAGCGGCGCGTAGATCTCGAGGGTCTCGGTGGCCTTGCGGGCCGCGGACTCGGCGGGGACGAAGCCCCAGGTCCGCGCGTTGTGAAGGCGGTCGGCGAGCTTGATGATCAGGACGCGGATGTCCTTCGACATCGCCACGATCATCTTGCGGACGGTCTCGGCCTGCGCGCTGTCGCCGTACTTGACCTTGTCGAGCTTGGTGACGCCGTCGACGAGCATCGCGACCTCGTCGCCGAAGTCCGCGCGGAGCTCGTCGAGCTGGTAGTCGGTGTCCTCGACGGTGTCGTGCAGCAGCGCGGCGGCGATAGTCTTCGAGCCGATGCCGAGGTCGGCGAGGATCTGCGCGACGGCCAGCGGATGCGTGATGTAGGGCTCGCCGCTGCGGCGCTTCTGGTTCGCGTGCGCCCGCTCCGCGACCGAGTACGCGCGCTCGATGAGCGCGATGTCGCTCTTGGGGTGGTGCATCCGGACGGTGCGGACGAGGGTGTCGACAGCACCGGAGGGCTGCGCGCGCGAGAAGATCCGCGGGACCAGTCTGCGCAGGGCAGCGGTCGAGGACGTCGTCGTCGTTTCCGTCACGCGAGGATCTCCATCGCCCCATTATCGCCCGTGCGGACGGTGCCGATGACCGTTCCGCCCGGGGCGGACGGCGCCGGCGTCAGCCGATGCGTCCCGGGCGCCCCTCGCCGTCGACCACGTCGCCGCCCGCCGCGGCCCAGGCGGTCATGCCGGCGTCGACGTTGGCGACCTCGTAGCCGGCGCCGTCGAGGGCCTGCGTCACCATCGCGGAGCGGACTCCGGAGTGGCAGACCACCAGGATCGCCGTGTCGGCCGGGAGCTCGTCCTGCCGGGCGCCGATCTCCCCCATCGGGATGTGGTGGGCGGCCGGAGCATGCCCCGCAACCCACTCGTGCGGCTCCCGGACATCGAGCAGCCAGACCTCGTCGCGCGCGACGAGTCCGACGGCGTCGGCCGCGGTGACCTGTGCGTAGTCGGCCACGGCTCAGCCCTGCACGGCCGGCGCGGCCGGCGAGGTCGCCTTCGCCCGGGCCGACTCCACGCGCTTGTCGTGCTTGGAGATCTCGGGCTCCCGGCTGCGCAGCTGGGCGTACAGCGGCGCCGCGACGAAGATCGTCGAGTACGTGCCGACGATGATGCCGATCAGCAGGGCGAGGGAGATGTCGCGGAGAGTGCCCGCGCCGAGGACGAACGCGCCGATCACGAGGATCGCGGCCACCGGGAGGGCGGCGACGATCGAGGTGTTGATGGAGCGCACGAGAGTCTGGTTCTCGGCCAGGTTCACCGTCTCGGAGAAGGTGCGGGTCGTGCTGCCGAGCGCCTCCACGGTGTTCTCGCGGATCTTGTCGAAGACCACGACCGTGTCGTAGAGCGAGTAGCCGAGGATCGTCAGCAGTCCGATCACCGCCGCCGGCGACACCTCGGTGCCGGTGATGCCGTAGACGCCCGCCACGATCACGAGGTCGTGCAGGAGCGCGACGATCGCCGCGAGCGACATCTTCCAGGTGCGGAAGTACGCCCACATGGCCAGGGCCGCGAGGACCACGAAGATCACCAGGCCGCGCAGGGCCTGCTGGGTCACGTCGTTGCCCCACGCCGCTCCGATGAAGGAGGAGGCGACCTGGTCGGTGGGCACGTCGTACGCCTCCGACAGGGCGTTCCGCACCGCGGTCGACTCGTCGGTCGAGAGCTGGCCGGTCTGTACGCGGATGGAGTCGTCGCCGACGATGGACACGCGCGGCACGGTCTCCGGAGCGACCGAGGTCACCGCGTCCGTCGCCGTCGCCTGCTCGAGACTCGACGGCGAGGACACCGTGAACTGCGAGCCGCCGGTGAACTCGATGCCGAAGTTGAAGCCGCCGCGGGCGACCGTACCGAGCAGCGTGATCAGGATCAGGGCGAGCGAGACGAGGTACCACGTGCGGCGCCGGCCGACGAAGTCGATCGATCGCGCACCGGTGTAGAGGTCGTTTCCGAACTGCGAGAAGCTGGCCATCACGCGTCCTTCCCGTTCGAGTCGTTGGAGTCGCGCAGGCCGGCCGCCTCGGCGGCCTTCCGCTCGGCGATGGTCTGGCGCTTGGCCGCCTCACGGGACGCGGAGGCGCGCTTGCCGGCGACCACCTGGTCCTGCGGACGGAAGGCGGCACGGCCGCGGTAGACGGCCCCGAGCGCCCGGGGATCCAGGCCCGAGGCCTTGTGCCCCTCGGCGAAGAACGGTCTCGTGGCCATCAGCTGCAGGATCGGGTGGGTGAACAGCGCCACCACGATCAGGTCGATGATCGTCGTGATCCCGAGGGTGAGCGCGAAGCCGCGGACACTGCCGACGGCGAGGAGGAAGAGGACCACCGCGGCGAGCAGGTTCACCATGTCGGACGCGAAGATCGTGCGCAGCGCGCGCCGCCAGCCGGACTCGACGGCGGACTCGAGGCCGCGTCCGTCGCGGAGCTCGTCGCGGATGCGCTCGAAGTACACGATGAACGAGTCGGCCGTGATGCCGATCGCGACGATGAGACCCGCGACTCCTGCGAGCGAGAGGCGCAGTCCCTCCCGCCAGGACAGCAGCGTGACGACGAGGTAGGTGACGATCGCCGCGACGAGCAGCGAGGCGATCGTGACGGCTCCGAGCACGCGGTACTGCGCGATGGAGTAGACGATGACGAGGATCAGGCCGATGAGGCCGGCGAGCAGGCCGCTGGCGAGCTGGGCGGAGCCGAGCGTCGCCGAGATGCTGTCCGAGCTCTGGACCTGGAAGCCGATCGGCAGCGCGCCGTACTTGAGCTGGTCGGCGAGCGTCTTCGACGACTCCTGGGTGAAGGAGCCCGAGATCTGCGCGTTGCCGTCGGTGATGGCGGCGTTCGTCGACGGGGCCGAGATGACCCGGCCGTCGAGGACGATCGCGAACTGGTTCTGCGCACCCTGCAGCGCCACGAGGCGCGAGGTCACGTCGCCGAAGGCCTGCGTGCCCTGGTCGTCGAACGAGAGGTTGACGGCCCAGGTGCCGGTGCTGGCGCCGGAGGAGGTCGTCATCAGGCCGTTCGAGGCGTCCGAGATGTCCTCGCCGGTGATCTCCACCGGGCCGAGGACGTACTTCACCGTCCCGCCGTCGTCGCAGGTGATGAGCGGCTGGTCGGCCGGGGCGAGGTTCGGGTCCTGGCCGTTGAGGAACGCGCAGTCGAACGAGGTGTACTGGGCCTCGAGCGCCGGCGTGAGGTAGGCGAGGTCGCTCGCGTTCGTCGGCGAGGCGGTCGGCTCCGTCGCGAGCGACGGGTCGACGGGCGTCGGCGTGGGCGAGGACGTCGCGTCGCCGCCGACCGAGCTGTTGGTGGCCTGGCTCGCGACGAGGACCGGGCGGAAGTCGAGCTTCGCCGAGGCCTCGATGCGCTGGAGCGTCTCGTCGTCGGGCGTGCCCGGGATCGAGACGACGATGTTGCTCGAGCCCTGGGTCGTGATCTCGGCCTCGGAGACGCCGGACGCGTCGATGCGCTGGCGGATGATCGAGACGGCCTGCGTCAGCTGCTCCGACGAGACGGTGTCGCCGTCGTTCAGCTGCGGCTGCAGGACGATCTGCGTGCCGCCCTCGAGGTCGAGGGCGAGCTTCGGCGTCCAGGAGCCGCCGCCCCAGAGGACGGCCGCCGTGTTGAGTCCGACGAGAGCGAGGATCAGGACACCGAGCCAGCTCAGGGAGCGGCGGGCCTTCCGGACGGGGGTTGATGCGGCCACCCAGGGCTCAGCTTTCTCTTCGGTCGACGGTGATCGGCCCGGGGTCGCCCGGGCGTGGAGAAGGGCGGGCGGGCGCCGATGCGCCCGGCCCGACCAGGAGACTACTGCGCGTCGGGGCGGCGGTCGCGCTCGACCGGGTCCACCAGCGGGTCGCGGTGCGCGGAGTCGCGCTCGCCGAACTCGGGCGAGCCGGTCGCGGTCAGCGGGTCGGCCTCGTCCTCGGTGTCGACGGCGACGGCGTTCTCGCTCGGGTCGATGAGGCGGGCGATCGCCTGACGGTGGATGGTCAGCAGCGTGCCGGGGGTCGACTCGATGACGATCTTGTTCGCCTCGTCGTCGATCGACACGACGGTGCCGAAGAGGCCGGAGCCGGTCATGAGCTCCACCCCCGGCTGGAGGTTGTTCTTCATGCTCTCCGCGTCGCGCTGGCGCTTCTTGTTGTTGCGGAACATGAAGATGATCATCACGGCGAGCAGCAGGACGAGCAGGATGATCGTCGGATCCATGGGTGGGCCTTCCGGAGTGGATGGGCGATCCGCCGCGCGGCCTCAGGTCGAGGCGGAGCGGATCGAGCGGCCCGTCGGGCCTAGAGAATCATAGATCATCGGGGAACAGGGGCGGCTGAGCCGCCGTCCCCCGGGGGTCGATGCCGAAGTGGCGGTAGGCGGCGGGGGTCGCCACGCGGCCGCGCGGCGTCCGGGTCAGCAATCCGATCCGCACGAGGAACGGCTCGACGACGGCCTCGACCGTCTCCGCCTCCTCCCCCACCGACACGGCGAGGGTGTTCAGGCCGACCGGCCCGCCGTCGAAGCGGGTCAGCACGATCTCCATCACCGCGCGGTCGAGCCGGTCGAGTCCGAGCGCGTCGACGTCGTAGAGCTCCAGCGCCGCGCGGACGGCGGTCACGTCGGCCCGTCCGCCGTGGACCAGGGCGAAGTCCCGCACCCGCCGGAGCAGGCGGTTGGCGATGCGCGGGGTGCCTCGGCAGCGGCCGGCGATCTCGGCGATCGCGTCCGCGTCGATGTCGAGCTCGAGCAGCCGTGCCGCCCGGGCGAGCACCTGCCGCAGCTCGTCCTCCGCGTAGAACTCGAGGTGCGCGGTGAAGCCGAAGCGGTCGCGGAGCGGATTGGGCAGCAGGCCGGAGCGGGTCGTGGCGCCGACGAGCGTGAACGGGGCGAGATCCAGCGGGACGGACGTCGCTCCCGCCCCCTTGCCGACCATGATGTCGATCCGGAAGTCCTCCATCGCGAGGTAGAGCATCTCCTCCGCGGAGCGCGCCATGCGGTGGATCTCGTCGATGAAGAGGATCTCGCCGGGCAGCAGCGAGGAGAGGACGGCGGCGAGGTCGCCCGCGTGCTGGATCGCGGGGCCGCTGGAGAGCCGCAGGGGCGAGGAGCTCTCCTCCGCCACGATCATCGCGAGGGTCGTCTTGCCGAGCCCGGGCGGGCCCGCGAGCAGGATGTGGTCGGGGGTCCGGCCCTGCATGGCCGCGGCCTTGAGCAGCAGCTCGAGCTGGCCGCGCACCTTGCGCTGGCCGACGAACTCGCTGAGGTTCCTGGGCCGCAGGGCGCCCTCGAAGGCGACCTCGGCCTCCGACGCGACCTCGGCGCCCAGCACCTCGTCGCTCACGAGCGGGCCGCCGGACCGAGGCGGGCGAGGGCGAGCCGGAGCAGCGCCTGCACGTTCGCGGCGTCGGAGGCCTGCGCGTCGAGCAGGATCTCGTCGACCACATCGGCCGCGGTGCGCTCGGGCCAGCCCAGGCCGACGAGCGCCGCGAGCACGTTCTGCGCGGCGGTGGCGGCGGGACCGGAGCCGCGGGCGGCGCGCGGACGGACGGTCACCTTGCCGGCGAGGGACAGGATGATCAGCTTGGCCGTCTTCGGGCCGATGCCGCTGACCTTCCGGAACACCCCGTCGTCCTCGTCGGCGACCGCCTGCGCGATCCGGTCCGGCTCGACCGCGCCGAGAACGCCGAGGGCGGACTTCGGGCCGACGCCGGTCACGCCGATCAGCAGCTCGAAGATCTCGAGCTGCTCCTCGTCGGGGAAGCCGTAGAGGGTGAGCGAGTCCTCGCGGACGACGAGCACGGTGCTGACCGTGGTCTCGTCGCCGACGCGCATCTCGAGCGCGTGCTGCGGGGTCACGTTCACCGCGTAGCCGACGCCGTGGACGTCGAGGACGGCGAGGCTCCCGCGGGCGGAGAGGACGGTGCCGCGGAGGGAGGAGATCACCGCGTCAGTCTAGATGCTCGAACAGGCGTTCGACTCGCGGCCTCGGCGGCGCGCCACGCCCGCTGCGCTGCTGTGCCGCCCGCCGCTCCGTCGGCACCGGCTCCCGCCGACCCGGAGGAGGGCGCGAGAGGGGCCCGCCAGGCGTGGCAGACGGCCAGGGCGAGAGCGTCGGCCGCGTCGGCCGGCCGCGGCGGGGCGTCGAGCCGGAGGACGCGCTGGATCATCGCGGTGACCTGGCGCTTGTCCGCGGCTCCGTAGCCGGTGACGGCGGCCTTCACCTCGCTCGGCGTGTGCATCCCGACCGGGAGCCCGCGACGGGCCGCCGCGACGAGGGCGACGCCGCTGATCTGCGCGATGCCCATCACGGTGCTGACGTTGTTCTGAGCGAAGACCCGCTCGATCGCGACGGCGTCGGGGCGGTGCTCGTCGAGCAGCGCCTCGAGTCCGTCGCCCAGGGCCAGCAGGCGGCGCTCCAGCGCGTCGTCGGGCGGTGTCCGGAGGACCGTCACGTGCACGAGGGTCGCGCGGCGGTCGCGCGAGACGTCGACGATGCCGACGCCGCAGCGGGTGAGCCCGGGGTCGATCCCGAGGACGCGCATCAGGCCGCCCTCCGGGATCGGGCCGGGCTCACCGCGTCACTCCTCGTTCTCGAGCTCGGCGCGCACCTCTGCCGTGATGTCGAGGTTGGTGTAGACGTTCTGCACGTCGTCCGAGTCCTCGAGCGCGTCGATCAGGCGGAAGACCTTGCGGGCCGTCTCGGCGTCGGCCTCGACCTGGAGGGAGGCGACGAACTCGATGTCGGCGGAGTCGTAGTCGATGCCCGCCTCCTGCAGGGCCGAGCGGGCCGGGACGAGCTCGCTCGGCTCGACGCGGACCTCGAAGCTCTCGCCGTGGTCGAGCACGTCGTCGACGCCGAAGTCGAGGACCGCGCCGAGCACGTCGTCCTCGGTGACGCTCTCTCCGTGGGGCACGGAGATGACGCCCTTGCGCGCGAAGTTGTAGGCGACGCTGCCCGGGTCGGCCATGGTGCCGCCGTTGCGGGTCATCGCGGTGCGGACGTCCGCCGCGGCGCGGTTCTTGTTGTCGGTGAGGCACTCGACGAGCAGGGCGATGCCGTTGGGGCCGTAGGCCTCGTACATGATCGTCGTGTAGTCGATGACCTCGCCGGTGAGGCCGGCGCCGCGCTTGATCGCGCGGTCGATGTTGTCGTTCGGCACCGAGGTCTTCTTCGCCTTCTGCACGGCGTCGACGAGCGTCGGGTTGCCGGAGAGGTCGGCGCCGCCGATCTTGGCGGCCACCTCGATGTTCTTGATCAGCTTGGCGAAGGACTTCGCGCGGCGCGAGTCCTTGATCGCCTTCTGGTGCTTGGTCGTGGCCCACTTGGAATGCCCGGACACGGTGCTCCCTCGGAAATCTCGTTGCGTGCGGCCCCCGAGGGCGCCGCTGATGGCAGGGGCCAGTCTATTCGAGAGCCGGTCCGCGCCCGTCTCGGCCCGAGCACCGAGCCTTCCGCGCCCGTCTCGCCGGCGACGAGCCGCCCTCCCCACGCGCCCCCCGCACCGCCGAACGCACGGTCCGCGTGCCAGCGGATCGCTGTAGGCGAACGCGACCCGCTCCACCCGCCCCGCCATCTCCGGAAGCCGACCGCGGCGAGCCGGGCAGGGACCGGCTCGCTATTTGATCAGCCGCGACAGCAGCCGGTCGGCGAGGATCCTGCCGTCGGTCTGGCAGGTGGGGCAGTACTGGAGCGTGGAGTCGTGGAAGACCACCTGGCGGATCGTGTCGCCGCAGACGGGGCACGCCTCTCCTGTGCGGCCGTGGACGCGCATGCCGAGCTTCTTCTCGCGCTTGAGGTCGGCCGCGTGCAGGCCCTCGGCGCGAGCGAGCGCCTCCTCGAGTGTGTAGCGGAGGGCCGCGTAGAGGCGGTCCAGCTCGTCGGCGGTGAGCGCGGCGGGCTTGAAGGGCGACATGCGCGCCACGTGGAGGATCTCGTCCGAGTAGGCGTTGCCGATGCCGGCGATGCGGGACTGGTCGCGGAGGACGCCCTTCACCTGCGCCCGGCCCGCCGTGGCGAGGATCGCGCCGAGGATCTCCTCGGTGAACTCCGGGTCCAGCGGATCGGGACCCAGCCGGGCGACGCCCGGGACGTCGAGCGGATCGGCGACGATCGAGAGCGCGAGGCTCTTCTTGGTGCCGGCCTCCGTCACGTCGAATCCCGACCCGTCGTCGAGGACGAGCCGCGCGGCGAGCGGTCCCCGGCCGGGCTTCGCCGGCGCCGTCGGCCGCTCGGGCCGCCAGCGGACCCAGCCGGCGCGGGCGAGGTGCAGGAGGACGTGGGCCTCGCCGACTGCGAGGTCGAGGAACTTGCCGTGCCGCGACACTCCGTGGACGGTCTCGCCGGAGAGAGCCGACGGCGGGATGGCCACGGTCTTGAGGGCGGAGATCGCGAACACGTCGAGCCGCTCGAGGACGCGTCCGCCCAGGCGCGCGTCGAGATCGAGAGCGAGGGCCTGGACCTCGGGGAGTTCGGGCATGCGACCACCCTGGCCCGCGGTTCCCGCACCGTCCACCCCTGGCGGAGGGGACGGCAGCGGGTCAGTCGCCGAAGCGCGTCGCCGCGACCTTCCGCAGGAACAGCTCGTGGAACCGGTAGTCGCCGGTGATCTCGGGATGGAACGCCGTCCCGAGGAGGTTGCCCTGCTCGACCGCGACCACCCGCCCGTCGGCGACGCTGGCGAGCGCGGTCGCCCGCTCGCCCAGCTCCTCCACGACCGGTGCGCGGATGAAGACCGCGTGCACCGGCGGATCGCCGATGGCCGGCACGTCGAGATCGGTCTCGAAGGAGTCGAGCTGGTTGCCGAACGCGTTCCTCCGGACCGACACGTCCAGGCCGCCGAAGCTGCTCTGGCCGTCGATGCGGTCGAGGACCCGGTCGGCGAGCATGATCAGCCCGGCGCAGGTCCCGTAGACGGGCATCCCCGCACTGATCGCCTCGACGACCGGCTCCGCGAGGCCGAAGAGGCGCGACAGCTTGTCCATCACCGTGGACTCGCCGCCCGGGATGACCAGCCCCGCGACGGTGGCGAGCTCCTCCGGGCGTCGCACCAGCACCACCTCGGCGCCCAGCTCGCGCAGGACGTGCGCGTGCTCGCGGAAGTCGCCCTGCAGCGCGAGGACCCCGACGCGGAGCCCCTCGAGGGACTCCCGCGTCGGTCCTGTGCCGGCGAGCGGCGCGTCGGCGCTACCAGCCACGCTCGGCGAGGCGGTGCGGCGCGGGCACGTCGGCCACGTTGATGCCGACCATCGCCTCGCCCAGGCCGCGCGAGGCCTCCGCGACGACCTTCGCGTCGTCGAAGAAGGTGGTCGCCTTCACGATCGCGGCCGCGCGCTTGGCGGGCTCGCCCGACTTGAAGACGCCGGAGCCGACGAACACGCCGTCGGCGCCCAGCTGCATCATCAGCGCCGCGTCGGCCGGGGTCGCGACCCCGCCGGCGGTGAAGAGGACGACGGGGAGCTTGCCGGTCCGGGCGATCTCGACGACCAGGTCGTAGGGGGCCTGCAGCTCCTTCGCGGCGACGTAGAGCTCGTCCTTGGTCATCGCCTTCAGGCGGTTGACCTCGCCGGAGATCGTGCGGATGTGCTTGGTCGCCTCGGAGACGTCGCCGGTGCCGGCCTCGCCCTTCGAGCGGATCATCGCTGCGCCCTCGGTGATGCGGCGCAGCGCCTCGCCCAGGTTGGTCGCTCCGCAGACGAAGGGGACGGTGAAGTTCCACTTGTCGATGTGGTTCACGTAGTCGGCGGGCGAGAGGACCTCGGACTCGTCGATGTAGTCGACGCCGAGCTCCTGCAGGATCTGCGCCTCGACGAAGTGGCCGATGCGCGCCTTCGCCATGACGGGGATCGACACGGCGGAGACGATGCCGTCGATCAGGTCGGGGTCGCTCATGCGTGCGACGCCGCCCTGCGAGCGGATGTCGGCGGGGACGCGCTCGAGCGCCATGACGGCGACCGCGCCGGCGTCCTCCGCGATGCGGGCCTGATCGGCGTCGACGACGTCCATGATGACGCCGCCCTTGAGCATCTCGGCGAGACCGCGCTTGACGCGGCTCGAGCCGAACTGCTCGGGAGCGGACGAGGACGGAGTGGTGGTGTCGGTCATGTTCGCGAGTCCTGTTCTGTGCGGCGACTTCCGCCGACGGCAGCTCCGAGTCTACGAGACGGCGCCCGCCGTCCGCGGCGCTGGACAGGGGGCCGGGCGGCGGTCTAGAGGCTCGGCCAGGCCGCCGCGAGGCTCGCCCGCACGTCGCCGAGCAGCTGCGGGAGCGCCTTCGTGCGGGCGATGATCGGGAAGAAGTTCGCGTCGGTCGCCCAGCGCGGAACCACGTGCTGGTGCAGGTGCGCGGCGATCCCCGCTCCCGCGACCGCGCCCTGGTTCATCCCGAGGTTGAAGCCGTCGTTGTTCGAGACCGAGCGGACGACGCGCATCGCCGTCTGCGTGAGCGCTCCGATCTCGGCCACTTCCTCGGGAGTGGCCTCGTCGTAGAGCGGGATGTGCCGGTACGGGCAGACCAGGAGGTGGCCGGAGTTGTACGGGAACAGGTTCAGCAGGACGTAGGCGTGCTCCCCGCGGGCGACGATGAGGGCCTCCTCGTCGCTCAGCGTCGGCGCCACGCAGAAGGGGCAGTCGTCGGCTCCGGGCTGCCCCTTCTGGATGTAGACCATCCGGTGCGGCGTCCACAGGCGCTGGAACTCGTCGGGAACCCCGGCGAGGTGCGCCGAGCCCTCCGCTCCCTCGGGCACGCAGCCGTCGCTCACGCTCAGACCTGCGCCTTCGAGGCGACGGCCTCGCGGATGCGCGCGACGGCATCGGCGACCGGGATCCCGTTCTCCTGCGTGCCGTCGCGGAACCGGAAGCTGACGGCTCCGGCGTCGCGGTCCTTCTCCCCCACGATCATCTGGAAGGGCACCTTCTGCAGCGTGGCGTTGCGGATCTTCTTCTGCATCCGGTCGCTGGAGTAGTCGATCTCGGCGCGGATGCCCGACCGCTTGAGCTCGCCGACGACCTCCTCGAGGTAGGGCAGGTACTCGTCGGCGATCGGGATGCCCACGACCTGGACCGGCGACAGCCAGACCGGGAACGCCCCGGCGTAGTGCTCGGTGAGGATCGCGAAGAAGCGCTCGATGGAGCCGAAGAGCGCGCGGTGGATCATCACGGGCCGCTTCTTCGAGCCGTCCGAGGCCGTGTACTCGAGCTCGAAGCGCTCGGGCTGGTTGAAGTCGAGCTGGATGGTCGACATCTGCCAGGTGCGGCCGATGGCGTCGCGCGCCTGCACCGAGATCTTCGGACCGTAGAACGCCGCTCCTCCCGGATCCGGCACCAGCTCGAGACCGGAGGCGACGGCGACCGCGCGCAGCGACTCGATCGCCTCCTCCCACTGCTCGGGCGCACCGACGAACTTCGGGTTGCCCTCCTCGTTCGTGGACAGCTCGAGGTAGAAGTCGTCGAGGCCGTAGTCGCGCAGCACCTGCAGTACGAACTCGAGGTTGCGGGTCAGCTCGGCCGACACGTCCTCCTGCGCGACGTAGATGTGGGCGTCGTCCTGGGTCAGGCCGCGCACGCGGGTGAGGCCCTGCAGGGTGCCGCTCTTCTCGTAGCGGTACACGGTGCCGAACTCGGCCAGGCGCAGCGGGAGCTCACGGTAGCTGCGGCCGCGCGAGCGGAAGATCAGGTTGTGGAACGGGCAGTTCATGGGCTTGAGGTAGTAGTCCTGGCCCTGGCGGGTGACGTTGCCGTCCTCGTCCTGCAGCTCGTCGAGGTGCATCGGGGGGAACATCCCCTCGGAGTACCACTGCAGGTGCCCGCTCGTGAGGAACAGGTCGCCCTTGGTGATGTGCGGCGTGTAGACGAGCTCGTAGTCGTGGGCGAGCAGCTGCTCGCGCATGTACTGCTCGATCTCGTAGCGGATGATCCCGCCCTTGGGGTGGAAGACCGCGAGGCCGGAGCCGATCTCGTCCGGGAAGGAGAACAGGTCGAGCTCGTGGCCGAGCTTGCGGTGGTCGCGGCGCGCCGCCTCCTCGAGGCGGGCCTGGTGCTCGCGCAGCTCGTCCTTCGTGGGCCACGCGGTGCCGTAGACGCGCTGCAGCTGCGGGTTCTTCTCCGAGCCGCGCCAGTAGGCGGCAGCGTTGCGGGTCAGGGCGTAGCCGTTGCCGATCATGCGGGTGTTGGGCAGATGCGGGCCGCGGCAGAGGTCCTTCCAGACCGTCTCGCCGGAACGCGGGTCGACGTTGTCGTAGATGGTGAGCTCGGCGCCGCCGACCTCGACGCTCTCGTCCTCGGCTCCCCCGCCCTTGATCCCGATCAGCTCGAGCTTGTAGGGCTCGCCGGCGAGCTCGGCGCGCGCCTCCTCCTCGGAGACGACGCGGCGCACGAACCGCTGGCCCTGGCGGACGATGCGGTCCATCGCCTTCTCGAGCGCCTTCATCGCCTCGGGCGTGAAGGGCTCCTCGACGTCGAAGTCGTAGTAGAAGCCGTCGGTGACGGGCGGGCCGATGCCCAGCTTCGCCTCCGGGTTGATCTGCTGCACCGCCTGCGCGAGCACGTGGGCCACGGAGTGGCGGAGGATGTTCAGCCCGTCCGGCGAGGAGATGAGCACCGGCTCGATGCGGTCGCCCGGCACGACGTCGGCGGCGAGGTCCTTGAGCTCCCCGTTGACGCGGATCGCGACCACGGCCCGGTCGGTGAAGTGCGTGAATCCCGTGCCCGCCTCGGTGACGACCGAGTGGGACTCGTTCTCTGCGGGATTCGACGGTTCGTTCGACACGTGCGGGCACTCCTCGGGCTCGGTTGACCCCTCGACTGTAGTCGGCGGCGGCCTCTACCCGAGCGCGTCGAGCACGCGGACGCCGAGCGCGCGCAGAGCGGAGGCGAGCTCGTCCCGGTCGGCGCCGGGGAGCACGAGCGAGCTGCGCTCGAGCTGGTGCAGGAGGACCTCCTCCAGGCCGGGCGGCAGGGAGTCCACGGCGAGCGCCCCCTCGAGTGCGGCGAGCACGGCAACGACGGCCACCGCGTCGCGTGCCGCGAGTCTGCGTGCGCTGATCTCCATGCGTCTCCGTCCGTGTCGTCCGACCCCGTCACCCTGCCGACAGGACGTGCCCCGGAGAGGGGCGCGGGGGCGACCGGTGCGCAATCCGTCCAGGTGGCATCCTGGTCCGATGGGTGCCGGTCCTGCGCTGCAGCGCTTCACGCGCTCCGGGGCCGACCTGGAGGAGGCGCGGCGCTTCTACTCGGACGGCTACGGCGGGTCGGGATTCCGGACGGAACCGGTCGAGCGGCCCTTCTCCTTCCGCTACGACGTCTCCGGGAGCGAGGGCGTGAGCCTGCGGACGTCGGTGTTCCGGGGCTCCGTGTCCGGGGGGCTGCGTCCGGAGGGCGAGTACGTCGTCTCGTGGTTCCTCTCCGGCACGAGCGTGGTGGACCCGGAGGGCGATCGGATCGTCCACCTGCCGGGGCGGCCGGTCGTGTTCCCCAGCGCGCGTCCGTTCGAGTTCGTCAGCCGCGACTTCCAGCAGCGGCTCGTGCACGTGGCCGCCGGCCTCCTCGAGCAGGTCGCGTCCGAGGCCGGCGACGGCGTGCCGCTGCCGCTCGTCTTCGACCACCGCTCGATCGCCTCCGCGTCGGCACTCCCGGGCTGGTGGCGGGCGGTCGACGACTTCGCGGGCGTCCTGCGGTCGGGCCGCGAGGCGACCGCGCTGCAGCTCGTGGCGGCGGAGCGCGGCGTCGCTCTGCACCTGCTCGCGACCTTCGCGCACCGGCCGGTCGTCGTTCCGGCGCAGGTGCTGCGGCCGGGGCTCGAGCACCTGCTGCGTGCCGCCGAGTTCCTGCACGCGTTCGCCGCGTCGCCCGTCACCGTGTCCGACATCGCGGCAGCGGCGGGGCTCACTCCGCGGGCGCTGCAGGCCGCGTTCCGGAGGTACTTCGGCGACACTCCGCTCGGCTACCTGCGCGGCGTGCGTCTCGACCGGGCGCGCGTCGAGCTGCGCGAGGGCGCTCCGGGCGAGGAGACCGTGCGCGCCGTCTCCGCGCGCTGGGGCTTCCTCAACCAGGGCCGCTTCTCGGGGGCGTACCACCGCCGCTTCGGCGAGTACCCGGTGGAGACCCTGCGCCACTGACGCTCAGTCGCCGGGAGCGAGATCGCGGGCGTAGCAGACCGAGTGCTCGGACCCGATGTAGGCGCCGAACGGCGGGATGGCGTGGTAGCCCTCCCGGAGGTAGAACCGCATCGCGTCGGGCTGGAGCGTCCCGGTCTCCAGCACCAGGCGCGTCGTGCCCAGAGCGGCCGCCCGCGCCTCGAGCGCGCGCAGGACGGCCGTGGCCGCTCCGGTGCCGCGGGCGGCGCGGTCGGCGAACATCCGCTTCACCTCGATCGCCCCCGGTCCGAGGACGTCGTCGTCGAGAGGCCGCAGTCCGCCGCAGGCCACCGCCGTGCCGCTCGCGTCGCGGGCGACGAGGAAGACGGGCACGTCGTCGGCCGAGGGCGGCGTGCCGGGCTCGTGGTCGTCGTTGCCGTAGCGCTCGTCGAGCTCGCACCGCTGCGCGTCGCGCAGACGCTCGGCGTCCGGGTGGGTCCACGCCACCTCGTCGATGGTCCAGCTCATGAGGGCTCCTCCCGGCCGCGCGGCGGGCACGGCCGAGGCCATTCTGCCGCGCCCGACCCCCTCCGGCCCGCCCGGTGGCAACCCCTTCCGCGCCGGGCCGCAGCGGGCGTCGACTGGAGGCCCACCGACGAAAGGACTCACCGTGCTCTCAGACTCCCCCATCGGCCCCGTTCTGCTCTCCCGCGACCTCGCCGCCTCCCGCGCCTTCTACGCCGGCTCCCTGGGACTGGAGGTCCTCGAGGAGAGCGAGTCGGCGATCGCCTACTCCTGCGGCGGCACGCGGCTCACCGTCACCTCCAGCACCACGGGCTCGAAGGACGAGCAGACCAAGGCCGCCTGGCGGGTGGCCGACCTGCGCGCCGAGCTGGACTCGCTGGCGGCTCGGGGCGTGGCTCCGGAGGACTACGACAGCGACGAGCTGCGCACCGAGAACGGCGTGGCCGACCGCGGCAGCGTCTGGGCGGCCTGGATCCTCGATCCCGACGGGAACGCGCTCGGCATCGAGCAGCCCAAGAGCTGATCGGCGCCGCTCTAGACTCGCCCCATGCCCGACGACTCCGCTCCGCTGCCCGCGCCCGGGTGGTACCCGCACCCGGCCGACCTCGGCTCGGAGCTCTACTGGGACGGCGCGGCGTGGACGGACCGGTCCCGTCCGTCCTCCTCGGCGCCCGCTCCCGCCTACGGCACGCCCCCGGGCGCTCCGGAGCAGGAGCTGTACGCCTATCCGTCCGCCCCGTCCTCCGCGGCGGGCCGCAACCCCATGGCGATCGCGAGCCTCGTGCTCGGCGTCCTGAGCCTGCTGATCAATCCGCTGCTGATCCCCTCGATCCTCGCCGTCGTCTTCTCGGCGAAGGGCCGGGCGGCCGCACCGCTCGTCGGAGGCGGTCGCGGGCTCGCGACGGCCGGACTCGTCACCGGGATCCTCGGTCTGGTGTCGGGCGTCTTCACCATCGTCGGCAACCTCTCGGCCGGGGTCCCCGGCCTGACCGGCTGACCGGGGTGCCGCGGCCCTCGACGCCCCGATGACCGCGCGCCGGAGCGCTCCCTGGCTCCTCGTCGTGGCGGTCGCCCTGGTCGCGCTGGTCCTGCGCGGTCCGATCGTCGCCGTCGCGCCCATCATCGACGCGGTGCGCGAGGACCTCGCGCTGTCCGCGGGCCAGGCGGGGATCCTCACCAGCATCCCCGTGCTCTGCTTCGCCCTGGCGACTCCGCTCGCCCTCCTGGTGATCCGCCGCGCGGGACCCGACGCCGCCGTGACCGTCACGGTGATCGGCGTCGCGCTCGGCACGATCGTCCGATCGATCGGCGACGTGGGACCGGCCGTGGCGGGCACCATCCTGATCGGCGTCTCCATCACGATCGGCAACGTCGTCCTCCCCGTCGTGATCCGGCGGGACGTCGCTCCCGAGCGCGTCGACCTCACGACGGGCGTCTACACCGCGGCCCTCAACATCGGCTCGACGATCACCTCGCTCGGCACCGCTCCGCTCGCTCTAACCCTCGGCTGGCGAGGCGCCCTGCTCGTCTGGCTCGCCCTCAACGCCCTCGCTCTGGCCGGCTGGCTCGTGGCCGTGGGGCCTCGGGCGGCCCTGCGTCCGACTCCCCGCCCGTCCCGCGCCGACCGCGCACCGGCCGCACCGGCTCCGCGGATCTTCCGCAGCGCGACCGTGCTGGCGCTCGCGCTCTGCTTCTCGAGCCAGGCGTTCTCGTACTACGGAGTGACGGCGTGGCTCCCCTCGCTGCTCGTCGACCGCAACGGCTTCTCGATCGCGACCGCGGGCGCGAGCGCCTCGGTGTTCCAGCTCGCCGCGGTCGCCGGCGCCCTCGGCGTCCCGCTCCTGGTCCGGAGGCTCGGACCCCTGGGGAGCATCGTGCTCGTCGGCCTCCTCTGGTGCACAGTGCCGGCGGGGCTGCTGCTCGCCCCGCAGCTCTGGGCGCTCTGGTGCGTGCTGGGCGGCGCGGCCCAGGGCGGAGGATTCACGGTGGTCTTCGTGCTCGTCGTGCGGCTCTCCCGCTCCGACGCCCACGCGTCGCGGCTCTCGGCCACGGTGCAGGGGATCGGCTACGCCGTGGCCGCCACCGCCCCGACCGTCATCGGGTTCGCGCACGACGCGAGCGGCGGCTGGGAGGCTCCGCTGCTGACCGTCCTCGCCGCGACCTGCTCCTTCCTCCTCTTCGGCACCCTCGCCGCTGCGCGCCAGCGCCGGGCCTGACCCGCGACACGACCGGCCGCGCCGTCAAGGGGGCCGTCCGACGACTGTCGGCCCCGTAGCGTGTCCGCATGGCCGAGCAGAGCACGACCCGCGAGAAGACAGCGCCCGATCCCGACGATTCCCGGAAGCCCGACGACGTCACCGACATCACCAAGCGCTCCTGGTTCTACGTCCTCAAGAAGACGGCCCGCGAGTTCGGCGCGGACCAGTGCACCGACCTCGCCGCCGCGCTCACCTACTACGCCGTGCTCGCGCTCTTCCCCGCCCTGCTCGCGATCGTGTCGGTGCTGGGGCTCTTCGGCCAGGCGCAGGCCACCACTGATCTGGTGCTCGACCTGATCGGGAACCTCGCGTCGAGCGAGGTCGTCGACCTGCTGCGCGACCCGATCCAGGCGCTGACCAGCTCCTCCGCCGCGGGTCTCGCCTTCGTGACCGGTGTCGTCGGAGCGATCTGGTCCGCCTCCGGCTACGTCGGCGCCTTCGGCCGCGCGATGAACCGCGTCTACCAGATCGACGAGGGGCGCCCCTTCTGGAAGCTCCGCCCGACGATGCTCGGCGTGACCGTGGTGACGGTCGTCCTGATCGTGATCGCGGCGCTCATCCTCGTGCTCAGCGGACCGGTCGCGACCGCCGTCGGCGACGTCGTGGGCCTCGGCCCCGCCGCCCTCACCGTGTGGAACATCGCGAAATGGCCGGTGCTCGTGGTCATCGCGATCGTGATCGTCGCGATCCTGTACTACTGGGCGCCCAACATCCGCCAGCCGAAGTTCCGCTGGATCAGCATCGGATCGATCGTCGCCCTGGCGATCTGGCTGATCGCCTCGACCGGCTTCGCGTTCTACGTGGCCAACTTCTCCAACTACAACAAGACCTACGGCTCGCTCGGCGCGGTGATCGTCTTCCTCCTCTGGATCTGGATCACCAACATCGCCCTGCTCTTCGGCGCGGAGTTCGACGCCGAGCTCGAGCGCGGACGCGAGCTGCAGGCGGGCATCGAGGCGGAGGAGACCATCCAGCTCCCCCCGCGCGACACCGCCGCGAGCGACAAGAAGGCGGCCGTGCACGAGAAGGACGTCCGCGACGGACGCTGGCTGCGCCTGGCGAGCGAGAACCGCAGCGACGAGGGCGCGGCCCAGGACGACGAGGCCGCGAAGAAGAAATGACTCAGGACTCGGACGACCAGAGCGCGCGGTAGTAGGCCGCGCGCTCGTCGTCCGGATCCGCTCCGTACTCCGCGAGGAGCAGCGGGGTGTGGCCGGGGCCGTAGTTCCAGCCGAGGCTGACCGCGGCGACCGCCAGATCCGCCCAGCGGTCGCCCACCCCCAGGTCGCCGACGTCGACCGTGCCGCTCCAGCGTCCGTCGTCGTCGACCAGCGTGTTCGGAGCGCACGCGTCGCCGTGCACCACGACGGGGTCCACGAGCTCCGGAGCCGCGCCGAGCGCCGACGGCCGGCGCGCGAACCAGGAGTCGCCGCGCAGCTCCTCGGGCACCGCGTCGACGGGGAGCGCGTGGACCGCCCGCAGGCCGGCCGCGATCGCGCGGACGGCCTCCTCCGGCCGGGCTGTCCACTTCGGATCGACGGCGCTCCGCCCGGGCAGCGGTGCGGTGAGGAGCCACTGCCCCTCCTCGTCCTCGCCCGCCTCCAGGATCCGGGGCGCGTCGATCCGCCCCTCCAGCCAGCGCAGACGCGCGATCTCGCGACGGAGGTCGACGCCCGTGGACCGGGGATTCCACTTCAGGTACCCGGCGTCCACGCGGAAGGTCAGCCCGTCGAGCTCGTTGCGCCAGACGAGCGCCGGATCGGTGCCGCCGTTCAGGCGCCTCGCCGGCGACGGGATCCGGACGCCCTCGAGCGAGGACTGCCGTGCGAGGTCGGGACCGCTCATGCCTCCAGGGTAGGCGCCCCGATCCTGAGAGGATCCGCATGCCGCGGACCGCGCCACCCGCCTCCTCCGAGCAGCGCGCCCTTACCCTGACGGGCGTGCCGGAGCAGCCGCCCGGCACGATCCGGTGACGAGGGAGCCCCCGTGACGCAGAGCGACGACGACCGCGGGCCCGCGCAGCCCGACTTCTCGAAGGAGCAGGAGGGCTACCGTCCCGGGCTCAAGCCCCGGCAGCTGCAGATGATCGCCATCGGCGGCGCGATCGGCACCGGCCTCTTCCTCGGCGCGGGCGGCCGACTCGCCACCGCCGGTCCCTCGCTCGTCGTCGTGTACGCGGTCTGCGGCGTCTTCGCCTACCTGATCCTCCGCGCGCTCGGCGAGCTGGTCCTGCACCGGCCGAGCTCGGGCTCCTTCATCTCCTACGCCCGCGAGTTCCTGGGCGAGAAGGCCGCCTTCGTCGCCGGATGGATGTACTTCCTGAACTGGGCGATGACCGCGATCGCCGACGTCACCGCGGTGGCCCTGTACGTGAAGTACTGGTCGCTCTTCTCCTCCGTGCCCCAGTGGCTCCTCGCACTCATCGCCCTGGTCGTCGTGCTCTCGCTGAACCTTGTCTCGGTCAAGGTCTTCGGGGAGCTGGAGTTCTGGTTCGCGCTCATCAAGGTCACGGCGCTGGTGGTCTTCCTGGTGATCGGCGTCGTCGTGCTCGCCGCGGGCTGGCCGCTGCAGTCCGGCGGCGTCGCCGTGGACCCCGGGATCAGCCTCTGGAACGACAACGGCGGCATCCTGCCCGGCGGCCTGATCGCCAGCGTCCTGGTCGTCCAGGGCGTGGTGTTCGCCTACTCCGGAGTCGAGCTGGTCGGCACGGCGGCGGGCGAGACCGCGGAGCCGGCGAAGGTCATCCCGCGCGCCATCAACTCGGTCATCCTGCGCATCGCCGTCTTCTACGTCGGCTCGGTGCTGCTGCTGACGCTGCTGCTGCCCTACACGGCCTACTCGAAGGGCGAGAGCCCGTTCGTCACGTTCTTCAGCTCGCTGGGCGACGGCTCCTCGGGCGAGATCGCCGGATCGATCATGAACTTCGTCGTGCTGACGGCCGCGCTCTCCAGCATCAACGCCGGGCTCTACTCGACCGGCCGCATCCTCCGCTCCATGGCGCTCAACGGCTCCGCCCCCGCCTTCACCGGCCGTATGAACAAGCAGGGCGTCCCCTACGGCGGCATCCTGCTCACAGCGAGCATCACCCTGATCGGGATCGTGCTGAACCTCTTCGTGCCGTCCGAGGCCTTCGAGATCGTCCTCAACGTCTCGGCGCTGGGCATCGTCACGGGCTGGGGCATGATCGTCCTCTGCCAGATGCAGCTGCAGCGCTGGGCAGCCCAGGGGCGCCTGGAGCGCCCGTCCTTCCGGATGCCCGGCGCCCCGGTGACCTCGTGGCTCACCCTGGCGTTCCTGGTGATCGTGGTAGTCCTCATCGCCGTCGACTTCCCGACCGGCACCTGGACCGTGGGGATCGTCGCGGTGGTCGGCGTGCCCGCCCTGATCGTGGGCTGGCACGTCGCGAAGCCGCGCATCCTGGCGATCGCGTCCGCCCGTGACGGCTTCACCGGCGCCCACCCCGTGATCGCCGCCCGTCCGGCCTCCGAGGCCAAGCGCGACGGGAACGAGCGGCGCCGCGAGTAGGGCGGGTCAGCGCCGGCGGAGGTAGCGCAGGAGCAGCGTGTCGCCGGCGCTGAGCACGTGCGCCAGGTGCTGCGGGCGCGGTCCGGGAACGTCGCCGCGGGCGAGCCTCCCGGAGTCCCCCGCCTCGAGCGTCGGAGCGACGGTCAGGCAGAGCTCGTCGACGGCGTCCGCGGCGAGCAGGGTCCCGAGCAGCGACGGACCGCCCTCGCAGTGGATCCTGCCGAGCCCCCGCTCCGCGAGCTGCGCCCGCATCCGCGTCGCGTCGAGCTCTGCGTCGCCGCAGACGAGCACGTCGGCGACCTCGGCGAGCTCCGCGCGGCGGCGGGCCGGCGAGGAGCCGGTGGTCACGACGGCCGGGCGCACCGGCGCCTCGGTGAAGATCCGCGAGGCGGGATCGAGGTCGAGCGACCCCGAGACGATCGCGAAGACGGGCTGCGGGGCGAGCCCGGTGCCGAGCCGCGCCCGCACGGACTCGTCGCTCAGCACCATCGGGCCGTAGCCCTCGGTCCGCACCGTGCCGGCCGCGACGAGCACGACGTCGGCGAGCCGGCGGAGCAGGTCGAACACGCGCAGGTCCGCCGCTCCCCCGAGATCGCCCGAGACGCCGTCGCGGGTGACCGCTCCGTCGACGCTCGCGACGAAGTTGCCCCGGAGCCACTCCTCGCCCGCCCCGTCCGCGTAGAGGGCCAGCAGAGCCTCGTCGGACAGGTCCTGCCCGGCCGGCGACAGGCCGTCGATGCGGGCGCTCACGCCGCCGGCTCCACGTTGTGGCGGAGGAAGGCGGGCGCCCGCCAGCCCAGCACCGCCTCCGTCATCCGCACGGCGTCCACCGCCTGGCGCACGTCGTGCATGCGCACGATCCGCGCACCGTTCAGGATGCAGATCACCGCGGCGGCGAGGGAACCCTCGAGGCGCTCCCCCTGCGGCCGGTCCAGCGCCTCGCCGATGAAGTCCTTGTTGGACACCGCGGCGAGCACCGGGAAGCCGAGCGCGGCCACCTCGCCCAGCCGGCGGGTGAGCTCGAGCGTGTGCAGGGTGTTCTTGTTCAGGTCGTGACCCGGATCGACGATGATCCTCCCGGCAGGCACTCCACCCGAGAGCGCGCGATCGACGCGGCTCCGCAGATGGTCGACCACGGTCGCCACGACGTCGTCGTACTCGGGTCTCTCCGGCTCGCTGCGGGGGGCGCCCACGCTGTGGGTGATGACGAGCTGGGCGGAGGAGGAGGCGACGACCTCGAGCATCCGGGGGTCGTGCAGCCCGCTCGTGTCGTTGATGACGGAGGCGCCCGCGGCGATGCTCGCGCGCGCGACCTCGGCGCTCGTCGTGTCCACCGAGACGACCACGTCGCTCCGCTCCGCGATGCCCGCCACGACGGGGACCACCCGGTCGAGCTCCTCCTGGAGCGTGACGGCGGGGCCGCGGCCGAACGGCACTCCGCCGATGTCGACCCAGTCGGCGCCGAGCTCCGCGGCGCGCACGGCGGCCGCGATGGCGCTGTCCAGGGCGAAGGTGGAGCCCTTGTCGTAGAAGGAGTCGGGCGTGCGGTTCACCACCGCCATCACGGCCACCTGCCGCTCGAAGTCGAACTCTCGTCCGCCGATGTGCCGCGTGGTCATGGGCGCGTCCCTCCCGCTCGGAGCGCCGGGAGAAAGCCGGCGCCGCTCACCCTAGACGAGCGGAGTCGGCGGAGGCTGGAGCGGGCCGCCCTCGAGCAGCGCCTGGAAGAGGACGTGGTCCTGCCACTCCCCGGCGATCCGCAGGTAGCGCCGCGCGACGCCGATCCGCTCGAAGCCGTTGCGCTGCAGCACGGTCTGCGATCCGACGTTGTGGAGGAGCGTCCCGGCCTGCACGCGGTGCAGCCCCAGATCCTCACGCGCGGTGCGCAGGACGGCTCCGACCGCGCGGGTCATCACGCCGCGGCCCTGCAGACCGCTGTCGAGCCAGTAGCCGAGATCGCCGCTGTCGAAGGCGCCGCGGACGATGTTCGCGAGAGTCAGCCGACCGACGATCACGCCGCCCGCGTCGAGGACGAGCGGGAGGACGCTGCCGGCCCGGTGCGCGGCGAGCGCGTCCGCGACGGCGTCGGTCTGGCCCCCCGCCTCGAAGAAGCGGGTCGAGCCTCGGCTCCCAGGGCGCGAGGTGCCGGCGGTTGCGCCGGTACGCGGCGGCGAGGGCCGGTCCGTCGTCCCGCGAGACGAGCCGCAGGAGGGTGCCCTGGTCGTCGACGGGGATCGGGGCGGGCATCCTGCGAGGGTAGCGCCGGAGCCGGGAACGACAGAACCCCCGGCCAGGGGCCGGGGGTTCTCGTGGTGGGCGATACTGGGATCGAACCAGTGACCTCTTCCGTGTCAGGGAAGCGCGCTACCGCTGCGCCAATCGCCCGTTGCTCCGTGCGGAGCGCCTCGTTCGGTGAACGATCGAGGTGGATACGGGATTCGAACCCGTGTATACGGCTTTGCAGGCCGCTGCCTCGCCTCTCGGCCAATCCACCGTGTACGGGATTCGGTGTCGGCGGCCCGAGGGCCGACCAGGTGGGAGGCACCCGAGGGTGCCGTCCCGATGACGCCGGTCCGAGGACCGGTGTTCGAGCGGATGACGAGATTCGAACTCGCGACCCTCACCTTGGCAAGGTGATGCGCTACCGCTGCGCCACATCCGCATGTAGGTCGTACTGGTGTTGCCGTTTTGCGTGTCGTGCTGTCTTGCTGTCTGTCCGGCGCTTTCGCTGCCCGGCTCGACCTAGAAGAATGTATACGACAGCGGCGCCGGAATCCAAATCGAGCGGACGCCGATCCCGCCGCTCGGAGTCCGATCCGCGTCTTTCCGCGCGAAACCGGCTCGTCGCCGTCCGTTCACCCGGGCGTGGCGGGCGTCGGCGGTGCATCCGGGCCCCGCGGATCCGCTACGATCGTCTCTCGGGTCGTCCAGCACGTCCCCCTGGGCGATTGGCGCAGTTGGTAGCGCGCTTCCTTCACACGGAAGAGGTCATCGGTTCGAGTCCGGTATCGCCCACCCTCACCCCCGGTCCGTGCTCACGCACTCGGCCGGGGGTTCTCTCGTGCCGCCGCGGTCGTCCTCGGCCTCGCAGCGCCCAGTCGAAGGAGCCGACCCGCGATGATGGGCCGCCCGCACGCCGTGTCCGGTGCGCTCGCCTGGGCCGTCGCCGCCTCCGTGCCCGCCGTCGCCGGGCCCCTCGGCCTCGCGGGTCTCCCGCTCGACCTCCGACTGGTCGGCCTCGGAGTCGCCGCCGGCTGGGCCCTTGTGCCCGACGCGGACCACGCGAGCGCGACCGTCTCCCGCTCGGCGCCGGGCGCCTCCCTGCTCACGGCGACCGCGGGCCGGATCAGCGGAGGGCACCGGCACGGGATGCACTCGCTGCTCGCGGTCGCCGTCGTCTGGTACCTGGTGCCGGTGCTCACGGCGCTGCGCTTCCCGGTGCCGGTCGTCGGCCCCGTCGCCGTGGCCGCCGTGCTCACGCTGCCCGCCCTCGCGTTCGCCGCGAAGGCCGTCCGGGCCGCCCCCTCCTGGCGCATCGCCTGGGCCGGGGCGACGGTCGTCACGGTCCTGCTCGTCGTGCTCGCCGACGGCACCTGGGCGTGGCTCCGGGTCGCCGCGACGCTGGGCTACCTCGTGCACGTGGCCGGCGACGCCCTCACGACCGGCGGGATCAACTGGCTGTGGCCGCTGCGCGTGCGCCTGCCGCGGCGCCTGCGCCGGACACCGCTGCGCCACGTCTGGACCACCGGAGGCTACGCCGCGCTGCCCGTCCTGGGCTCCTCCGGGTCCTGGCGCGAGACGGTCCTCTACTGGCTCATGTCCGCGGCGACGATCGTGCTCACCGCCTCGATGATCACGGCCGAGCTGCTGTAGCCCGGGGCGCCCTCCTCAGAAGACCTTCCCCGGGTTCATGATCCCCAGCGGGTCGAACACGGCCTTGATCCCGCGCTGGAACGCCAGCGAGTCCTCGCCCAGCTCCTCCGCCAGCCAGCGCCGCTTGAGCAGTCCCACGCCGTGCTCGCCCGTGAGCGTGCCGCCGAGGGCCAGGGCCGTGCGGAAGAGCTCCGCCGCGGCGCCCCAGACGTCCTCCCCCACGGGTCCGTCCCCCGCGGGCAGCACGAAGTTCGGATGGAGGTTCCCGTCCCCCGCGTGGGCGACGGTGGGGATGCTGAGCCCCGTCCGCTCCTCGATGCCGCGGATCGCCGCGAACATCGCCGGCAGCGCCGAGCGGGGCACGCAGACGTCCTCGATCAGCACCCGGCCCTCCGCCTCGAGCGCCGGGTGGAAGGCCCGGCGGACGGCCAGCAGAGCCTCGCCCTCGGCCGGGTCCTCGGTCGCCTCGGCGGCGCCCCCGGAGGCGGTCACGATCTCGAGGACGCGCTGCGACTCCTCCGCCGCTCCTCCGCCGTCCGTCTGGACGAGGAGGTAGGCGGCACCGCGGTCCAGGCTCGCTCCGGTGTAGCGCGAGATCGCGGCGAGCGCCGCCTCGTCCATCAGCTCCATCACCGCGGGACGGAGCCGCGCGGCGGTGATCGCGGCGGAGGCGGCGGCCGCGGCGACGACGCTCGGGAAGTACGCGCCGACCGTGACCACGCGCCCGGTCGGGATCGGGCGGAGCTTCACGGTGGCCTCCACGATGACGCCCAGCGTCCCCTCGGAGCCGGTCAGGAGCGCGGTGAGGTCGTACCCGGTGACTCCCTTCACGCTGCGGCGGCCGGTGCGGAGCAGTCGTCCGTCGGGGAGGACGACCGTCAACCCGAGCACCGCTTCCCGGGTCACGCCGTACTTGGCGCACAGCAGCCCCCCGGCGTTCGTCGCGATGTTGCCGCCGATGCTCGAGATCGCGCGGCTCGCGGGGTCGGGCGAGAAGACGAGGCCGTGCGGAGCGACGGCGTCCGACAGCGCCTGATTGATGACCCCGGGCTCGACGACCGCCAGCTCGTCCTCGAGCGACACCTCGAGGATGCGGTCCATCGCGGCGGTCGAGAGGACGAGCGCTCCCTCGCTCGCCACTCCCCCGGCAGCGAGGCCCGTTCCCGCTCCGCGCGGCACGACCGGGAGCCGGTGCTCCGTCGCTATGCGCAGCGCCGCCTGCACGTCCTCGACCGAGCGGGCAGCGACGAGCGCGAGCGCGCGACCCGGTGCGGAGAAGCCCGACTTGTCGGTGTGCACGGCCTCGAACCCGGGGCCCTCGGTCAGGACCGCGTCGCCGAGCGCGTCGCGCAGCTGTCGGAGGATCTCGTGGTCGTGCATGGTTCACTCCGTGCGGTCGCGGGCGGGTCCTGCCGATCCTTCCACGGGCGCGGGGCAGGATGGCGGGATGACCAGAGAGACGCGATGGCCGCGGTGACGAGCGCGGGGATCCTGCTGCACCGCGAGGGCCCCTCCGGCACCGAGGTGTTCCTCGGGCGGATGGGCGGCCCCTTCTGGACCCGGCGCCCCCGCGCGTGGACGATCCCGAAGGGCGTGCACACGGGCGACGAGACGCCGCTGGACGCCGCGCGCCGAGAATTCGAGGAGGAGACCGGCGCTCCTCCGCCCGTCGGGGAGCTGACCCTCCTCGGCGCGTTCCGGCAGAGCGCGGCCAAGACCGTCACCGTCTTCGCCGGGCGCGGACTCGCGGACACCGCCTTCGTCGCGAGCAACACCTTCGAGCTGGAGTGGCCGCGGGGCTCCGGCGTGCTGCGCAGCTTCCCCGAGCTGGAGGACGCCCGGTGGCACCCGCTCGGCGAGGCCCGCTCGCTGGTGGTGGCCGGGCAGGTCGCCGCCCTCGACGCGCTGGCCGAGCTGCTGGCGGATCCGGACGGCGAGGACCGGGCCGGCACCGCCCCCTAGTCGGCGGTCGCGTAGACCCGCAGGCCCAGCGGCACGATCCGCACCACGGCCTCGTCGAATCCGTCGCGGGAGCCGTCGAAGCGCTCGGTCTCGCCGTCGTGCGCCCACTCGGGGTCGTCCCCCGCGGGCCGGCGCGCGCCGACGGTGATCTCCGGCGTCGAGAACGACTCCACCACCGGTGCCCGCCAGCCGGGCACACGGCCGACCACCGGGGTCGCCGTACGGCCGAGCAGGAGCGAGAACGCTCCCCGGGTGCGCGGAGTCCGTCCTGAGTGCAGGATGCGCACGTCGAGGTGGCCGTCGTCGAGCCGACGCCGGGCGAGCGGGGCGGCCGTGCGCGGGTGCTCCTGGTTCACCCCGACGAAGTACGACCAGACGAGCTGCGTGCGCCCGTCGCGCCGGAGCTCGAACGGATCGGTGCGCCGCACGACCGAGAGGGCCGCGATCACGGCGGCGAGCGGCTTCCCGATCCGCTTCTCGCGCTTCTCGCGGGCCGCGACGAACTCCGGGTAGACGCCGATCGAGACCGTGTTGAGCACCGTGACCGGGTCTCCCCCGTCCGCGACGACCTCGGCCACGTCGACGTCGCGGCGCTCGCCGATCGTCGCCGCGTCGAGCGCGTCCTGGACGGTGAGCAGCCCCAGCGCCTTCGCGAAGTGGTTCATGGTCCCGCCCGGCAGCACGAGCAGCGTCATCCCCTCGGCGCGGGCGAGAGCGGCACCGACCGACATGGTCCCGTCCCCGCCGTAGATCCCGAGCACCCGGGGCGGAGAGTCCCCCGAGCGCGCCTCGCGCACCACGTCGGCGAGGTCCTCCCCCTCGGTCAGCCGGTGCACGCGCGCCTTCGGGAACCGGGCCCGGACCAGCGGCTCGGGATCCGGGCGGTGCGAGTCCCGGCCCGCGCCGGGGTTGAGGACCACGAGGAGGGCGGCGCCGTCCCCCAGCGGGCTGCGGTCGACGGGGGGCCGGGTCGCGCGCTCCGAGACGGGCACGTGGCGCGGCTCGGCCGGCAGGACGGCTCGGCCGACGACCGCGACCGCCGCGCCGAGCGCCGCGCCGCCGAGGACGTCCGAGAGCCAGTGGACGCCGACGTGCAGGCGGGAGAAGGCCACGGCGGCGGCGAGCGGGGCGACCGCCGCCCCCACTCGGGGCGACTCGAGCGCGACCCCGGCGGCGAAGGCAGCGGCGCTCGCCGCGTGCCCCGAGGGGAAGGACGCCGACATCGGCACCGTCGCCAGGCGCCGGCCGACCGGGACGTCGACGAGGAGCGGCCGGTCGCCGCCGAACACGCGCTTGCCGACCAGGTTCGCGAGCGCGCTGGCCGCGGCGAGCGAGGCGGTCCCCCGCAGAGCCTCGCGGGGACGGCCCGCCAGGAGCAGCAGAACGCCGACGCCGGCCCAGAGGACTCCGTGGTCCGCGGCCCGGGAGAGCCCCACGAGCGCCCCGTCGACGACGGGCGACGGGCGACGGGCGTTCAGCCGCCGGGCCGCACGAGCGTCCGCCCGGCGCACGACGCGCGGGACGGTGACGAGTCGGCGGAGCAGGACGGACGGGGGTCGGGTTCCGCGGAGGGCCATGCGCTCAGCGTAGGAGGAGGCGCCTCCGCGGTCCCTGGACCGGTCGATGGCGCGCTACACCTCGCCGAAGCCCGACTCGACCAGATCGCCGAGCCGGCCGACCGCCTCCTGTGCCTGCGGCCCCGACGCCGAGAGGACGACCTCGTCCCCGCGGTCGAGCCCCAGCGACATCACGCCGAGCAGGCTCGTGGCGTCCTTGCCGTTCGCGTCGATCCGGGCGTCGAAGGTGGCGGCGAGCGTGACGAAGTCGGCCGCGGGACGGGCGTGCAGGCCGTTCGGGTTGATGAGGCGGACGCGGCGCTGCACGCGCTCGTCACCGGGCGAGGCCTCCTCGGCGGGAGCAGCGAGCGTCTCGACCCGGGCCGACTCCGCGGCGGCGAGCACCTCGTCCAGCGACGCCCCCGTGCCCGCGGCGACGGCGGCCGCGACCGCCCCCTCCACCAGCGGGGCGTCGGCGATCCGGACCCGGGCGCGCGCGTCGTCGTCGAGGAACTCGACCGCGGTCTCCGCCGTCATGATCGCCGAGCCGAGGTCGCAGAGGACGACGACCCCCTCGCCGGAGTCCGCTTCCGCCAGGGCCGCCGTGATGCGGTCGAAGCTGGTGCCGATGCCGCCGTCGTCCGTCCCGCCCGCGGCGACCAGCGCGACCGAGGCCGCCATCTGCTCCGCGAGCTCGACCAGCCCCTCCGCCAGCTGCGCGCTGTGCGAGACCAGGACCAGCCCGACGCTCACGCCGCCGCCTCGGCTGCTGCGCGGAGCAGGAGAACGGTCGACACGCTGCCGGGATCTCGGTGCCCGATGGCGCGCTCGCCGAGGTAGCTGGCGCGTCCCTTGCGGGCGACCAGCGGGTCCGTCGACTCCGCTCCCTTCTGCGCCGCCTCCGCAGCCGCGGCGAGGACGTCGGCCGGAGCCGCTCCCTCCTCGGCGGCGGCCGCGGCCGCGTCGACCGCCGGCGTCCACGCGTCCACCATCGTCTTGTCGCCCACCTCGGCCTTGCCGCGGAGCACGATGCCGTCCCTCGCCGCGGCCAGGAGAGCTGCGACGTCAGCGCCCTCGAGCGCGTCCTCGCCCGCGACCGCGGCGGAGGCCTTCAGGAACGCCGTGCCGAACAGCGGGCCCGAGGCGCCGCCGACGGTGGAGATGAGCGTCGTCGCGACCAGCTTGAGCACGTCCGCCGGGAGCCCCTGCTCCGGCGCCCCGTCCAGCTTCGCGACCACGGCCTGGAAGCCGCGGTCCATGTTCTCGCCGTGGTCCCCGTCGCCGATCGCCCGGTCGAGCGTGATCAGCTCGACCCGGTGCTCCGCGATCGACTCGGCGGCGCGGCGGATCCACGCCGTCGCCCACGCCGCGTCGAGCCCGGCTCCCTGTGCGTCCTGCATGGTCGTCTCCTCCTCGTGGGCCGCTCCTGCGGCTGTCGTTCCGGTCATGGTGTGCGCGCGGGCGCTCAGCGTCCCCACCGCAGCGCCGCGGTCTGCACCGGGGAGTCCCACAGCTCGGTCAGGGCGTCGTCGAGCTTGAGGACGGTGAGCGAGAAGCCCTGCATCTCGAGCGACGTCGTGTAGTTGCCGACGAGGCTGCGTGCGACGGTGATCCCCTTCTCGGCCAGCGCCTCGGCTGCGCGGCGGTAGGCGAGGTACAGCTCGATCTGCGGCGTGCCGCCCATGCCGTTCACCAGGAGCAGCACCTCGTCCCCGGAGGAGAACGGCAGGTCCTCCAGGATCGGGCCGAGGATCCGGTCGACGATGCGGTCGGCCGGCTCCAGCGCGATCTTCTCCCGGCCGGGCTCGCCGTGGATGCCGATGCCGATCTCGATCTCGTCCTCGCCCAGCTCGAAGCTCGGCTCGCCCGCGTGCGGGACGATGCACGGCGTGAGGGCGACGCCCATCGAGCGCACGTTGGCGATCACCGTCTCGGCGATCGTCGCGACCTCGTCGAGGGAGTCGCCCCGCTCGGCCGCCGCGCCCGCGATCCGCTCGACCAGCACGGTGCCGGCCACGCCGCGGCGGCCCGCGGTGTAGAGCGAGTCCTTCACCGCGACGTCGTCATCGACGATCACGCTGCGCACCTCGATCCCCTCGGCGCCGGCGAGGTCGGCCGCGGTCTCGAAGTTCAGGACGTCGCCCGTGTAGTTCTTCACGATGTGCAGCACACCCGCGCCGCCGTCGACGGCCTGCGTGGCCGCGACGATCGGGTCGGGCGTGGGCGAGGTGAAGACGGGACCGGGGACGGCGGCGTCCAGCATCCCGAATCCGACGAAGCCCGCGTGCAGCGGCTCGTGCCCGCTGCCGCCTCCGCTGACGATGCCCACCTTGCCCGAGCGGGGCGCGTCGGCCCGCACCACGAACAGGGGATCCGACACCACCCGGACCAGGTCGGCGTGCGCCAGGCCGAAGCCGGCCACCGACTCCGTGACGACGTTCTTCGGGTCGTTGATGAGCTTCTTCATCGAGGTCTCCTCCAGGATCGGGCCACCACTCGGGCGTCCCGTGACCTGCGGGCGATCCGGCGCGTGGTGGATCGCCGCCCGCACCGTCGCGGACAGCAGCCCCACGTTACGCCCTGCGCTCGCGCCTACGGCAGCGGGACGACGGCGCGCTGCGTCTCGCGGACCCACTCCTCGAGCTTGGCCGTGGCGGCCCCGGAGTCGACGGCCTCCGCCGCGCGGTCCATCGACGTCCGCAGGCGCTCCAGGACGGGCGTGCGCACCAGGTCCGGGTCGCGCGCCAGGTCGAACGCCGCGAGGCCCGCGGCCGCGTTCAGAAGGACGATGTCGCGGACGGGGCCGCCGTCTCCCGCGAGCACCGAGCGCACCACGCTCGCGTTGTAGGCGGCGTCGCGGCCGCGCAGCTCGTCGATCCGGGCGCGGGGCAGGCCCAGGTCGCGCGGATCGAGGTCGTGCTCGACCACGGAGCCGCGCGACACCTCCCAGATGTGGCTGTGACCCGTGGTCGTGAGCTCGTCGAGGCCGTCGTCCCCGCGGAACACCAGAGCCGTCGCCCCGCGCGTCCGGAACACGCCGACGACCAGCGGCACCCGGTCGAGGTGCGCCACCCCGACCGCAGAGGCCTCGGGACGGGCCGGATTGCAGAGCGGGCCGAGGAAGTTGAACACCGTCGGCACGCCCAGCTCGGCGCGCACCGGACCGGCGTGCCGGAAGCCGGGGTGGAAGAGGGACGCGAAGACGAAGGCGATCCCCGTCCGCCGGAACACCTCGGCCACCCGCTCGGGGGAGAGGGAGAGGTCGACCCCGAGTGCCGCGAGCACGTCGGAGGAGCCGGAGGAGGAGGACGCGGCCTTGTTCCCGTGCTTCACGACGGGCGTGCCGGCGGCGGCCGCGATGATCGACGCGGTGGAGGAGATGTTGACGGTCCCGAAGCGGTCCCCGCCCGTCCCGACGATGTCCAGGGCCATCGGGTCCACGTCCAGCGGCACCGCGTGGTCGAGGATCGCGTCGCGGAAGCCGACGATCTCGTCGACGGTCTCGCCCTTCGCCCGGAGGGCCACCAGCAGTCCGGCGAGCTGCGCCGGAGTCGCCGCGCCCTCCATCACCTGCTCCATGGCCCACGTCGCCTCGGAGACGCTCAGATCGGAGGACTCGAGGAGTGCGCTGAGAACGTGCGGCCAGGACAGGGTTTCCGACATGGCTCCCAGATTATGCGACGAGGATCGCCTCCCGGCTAGTGCGACTTCCCTCCCCTGCCATCGGCCATAATGGTCTGTGTGACGAGCACCTCTCTCTCCCCCACGGCCACCGCGCCCGTAGTGAACCGACCCAACCCGGTCGCGGTCGGAACGATCGTCTGGCTGGGCAGCGAGGTCATGTTCTTCGCGGGCCTCTTCGCGATCTACTTCACCCTGCGCAGCACCTCGCCCGAGCTCTGGGGCGCCGAGACCCAGATCCTCAACGTCCCCTACGCGGGCGTGAACACGGTGATCCTCGTGGCCTCGTCGTTCAGCTGCCAGTTCGGCGTGTTCGCCGCCGAGCGCCTGCAGCCGCGTGCGACGGGCCTCAGCCCGTTCAAGTGGGGCATGGTCGAGTGGTTCTTCCTCACCTACGCCCTGGGCGCGGTCTTCGTCTCCGGCCAGGTGCTCGAGTACGCGACCCTCGTCTCCGAGGGCGTCACGCTCTCCAGCAACGCCTACGGCTCCGCCTTCTACCTGACGACCGGCTTCCACGCCCTGCACGTCACCGGAGGCCTCATCGCGTTCCTCCTCGTCATCGGCCGCGGCTTCGCGGTCAAGAACTTCGGCCACAAGGAGGCGACGAGCGCCATCGTCGTCTCGTACTACTGGCACTTCGTCGACGTCGTCTGGGTCGGCCTGTTCGCCGTCATCTACTTCCTCAAGTGACGCGCCCGCCGATGCCCCACTCCACTCCCGACCCCCGCAGGAAGGACGCCTCGATGGCCTCCCCGAAGACGAAGAGCCGAGCCAAGAAGGGTCGCCGCCACCCGCTCGCCACCCTGGCCCTGATCGCCATCGGCCTCGGGCTCACCGGCGGGACCTACGCCGCGGTCGGCGTCGCGACGTCCGCCTCCGCGGAGACGTCGTCCACCAGCCAGCAGACGATCGACGAGGGCTCGAAGCTCTTCGCCGCGAACTGCGCCACCTGCCACGGCCTCGACGCCGCGGGCACCGACAACGCTCCCTCCCTCATCGGAGTGGGCGCGGCGTCGGTCGACTTCCAGGTCGGCACCGGCCGCATGCCGATGCAGATGCACGGACCCCAGGCGCTCGAGAAGCCGGTGCAGTTCACCGACGAGCAGGTCGGCGAGCTCGCCGCCTACGTCGCGTCGCTGGCCCCCGGCCCCGCGATCCCCGAGGGCGAGGTCCTCGACGGACAGGGCGACGCGGCGAACGGCGCCGAGCTGTTCCGCATCAACTGCGCCATGTGCCACAACGTCGCCGGAGCCGGCGGCGCGCTCACCGAGGGCAAGTTCGCTCCCCCGCTGGGCGGCGTGACCGAGGCGCACATCTACGAGGCGATGGTCACCGGCCCGCAGAACATGCCGGTCTTCAACGACCTGAACATCTCGCCCGAGGACAAGCGCGACATCATCTCGTACCTCAAGTACATCGAGGCCAACCCGTCCCCGGGCGGATTCGCGCTCGGCTCCCTCGGGCCGGTCGCGGAGGGCCTGTTCCTCTGGATCTTCGGCCTCGGCGCGATCGTGGCCCTGACGGTGTGGATCACCGCCCGATCCAACTAGACGACTGCAGCGCCCTGACGGGCGCGACTGACCCACGGCACCGACTGGTGCCGACACGGCGTGAAAAGGAGAACCATGGCAGAGCACGATGAGGGTGGCACGGACCTCGCCACCTCGTCGGCCACCGGGCACGGAACGGCTCCGGCCGGCACCGCGGTCGTGACGCGGGACCGCGTCCAGGACCCGGGCCTCCCGCCGCACCGCCCCCGGATGACCGACCTCGACCCCAAGGTCGAGAAGCGTGCCGAGCGCACGGTGTACACGCTCTTCTACCTCTCCTTCGCGGGCTCGATCTTCGCGGTCGCCGCCTACATGGCGTTCCCGATCACCGAGGACGTCGCGTCGGTCCGGCTGAACACGCTGTTCATCGGCCTGGGCATGTCCCTCGCGCTCCTGGGCATCGGCATCGCCGCCGTCCACTGGGGCAAGCAGCTGATGTCGGACCACGAGGGCATCGACATCCGCCACCCCGTCCGCAGCGCGGAGCCCACCCGCGCCCGTGCGCTCGAGATCTTCGACCAGTCCGACAAGGAGTCCGGCTTCGGCCGCCGCTCCCTCGTCCGGAACAGCCTGATCGCCTCCCTCGTCGTGTTCCCCCTTCCCGCCGTGATCCTGTTCCGGGGCCTCGGCCCGCAGGACCAGAACCCCGTCGCCCTCCTCAAGACCACCCTGTGGGAAGAGGGCACGAGGCTCACCCTGGACCCGTCAGGAGCGCCGATCCTCGCATCGGACGTCACCCTCGGATCCGCCTTCCACGTCATCCCCGAGGGCCTCAACGACGCCGAAGGCAAGCTGGAGGAGAAGGCCAAGGCCGCCGTCCTCCTGATGCGCCTGAAGCCGGAGGACCTCATCGTCAGTGAGGGTCGCGAGACCTGGAACTACGACGGAATCGTCGCCTACTCCAAGATCTGCACGCACGTCGGCTGCCCCGTGGCGCTGTACGAGCAGCAGACCCACCACCTGCTGTGCCCGTGCCACCAGTCGCAATTCGACATCACGCGCGAGGCCGCCGTCATCTTCGGCCCGGCGAAGCGTCCGCTTCCGCAGCTCCCCATCACCGTCGACGCCGAGGGTTACCTGGTCGCCAGAAGCGACTTCACGGAGCCCGTCGGACCGTCCTTCTGGGAGCGATGACTCACATGTCCACCACCACCCCCTCACGCCCCTCCAGCTCCCCCGCGGAGCCCGAGGACGGCGTCATCCTCGGATCCGGCAAGTTCCAGAAGGGGTACGTCGGAGCGGCGTCGAACTACATCGACGAGCGCACGAGCATCTCCGCGGTCGTCAAGGAGTTCGGTCGCAAGATCTTCCCCGACCACTGGTCCTTCCTCCTCGGCGAGGTCGCGCTCTACAGCTTCGTCATCATCCTGCTGTCGGGCACGTTCCTCACCTTCTTCTTCCAGGCCTCGATGGTCGAGACGCACTACGAGGGCAGCTACCTGCCCCTCAAGGGCATCGAGATGTCGGCGGCGATGTCGTCCTCGCTCGACATCTCCTTCGACATCCGCGGCGGCCTGCTGATGCGGCAGATCCACCACTGGGCGGCGCTGCTGTTCGTGGCCTCGATCGGCCTGCACATGCTGCGCATCTTCTTCACCGGTGCGTTCCGCAAGCCCCGCGAGCTCAACTGGGTCATCGGCTTCGTCCTCTTCATCCTCGCGATGGCCGAGGGCTTCACCGGCTACTCGCTCCCCGACGACCTGCTCTCGGGCAATGGCCTCCGCATCATCGATGGCATGGTCAAGGGCATCCCGATCGTCGGCACCTGGATCTCGTTCCTGCTCTTCGGCGGCGAGTTCCCGGGCACCGACATCGTCGGCCGCCTCTACACGCTGCACATCCTGCTGCTGCCGGCGCTGGTGCTCGCGTTCATCGCCCTGCACCTCGTGTTCGTGGTCGTCCACAAGCACACCCAGTTCCCCGGTGCGGGCAAGACCGAGCAGAACGTCGTCGGCTACCCGGTGCTGCCGGTCTACGCCGCGAAGGCCGGTGGATTCTTCTTCATCGTCTTCGGCGTCGTCGTCCTCATCGCCTCGCTGTTCACGATCAACCCGATCTGGAACTACGGCCCGTACGACCCCTCGCCCGTCTCCGCGGGAACCCAGCCCGACTGGTACATCGGCTTCGCCGACGGCGCCCTGCGCCTCGTCCCGCCGGGACTCGAGTGGGCCATCCCGGGCATCGGAACCCTGTCGTTCAACATCCTGATCCCGCTCGTCGGTCTCGGACTGTTCATCGCCGTGGTCATGCTCTACCCGTTCCTCGAGGCGTGGATCACCGGTGACAAGCGCGAGCACCACCTGCTCGACCGCCCGCGCAACGCCGCGACCCGCACCGCGATCGGCGCCGCCGGAGTCAGCTTCTACGCCGTCCTCTGGGCCGCCGCCTCGTCCGACCTCATCGCGACGCACTTCCATCTCACGATGGAGGGCGTGATCCACAGCCTGCAGTTCCTGCTCATCGCGGGTCCGTTCATCGCGTACTTCATCACCAAGCGCATCTGCCTGGCGCTGCAGAAGAAGGACCGCGAGATCGCGCTGCACGGCTTCGAGTCGGGACGCATCGTCCGCCTCCCCGGCGGCGAGTTCATCGAGGTGCACCAGCAGCTCGACGAGTACGAGCGCTGGAAGCTCGTCGGTCAGGACGAGTACGAGCCCCTGATGATCCGCCCGGACTCGCGTGGCCGCATCACCGCCCCGCAGCGCGTCCGCGCCGGCCTCTCCCGCTGGTTCTTCGAGGACCGGATCACCCCCGTCACCCAGAAGGAGCTCGAGAGCTCGCGCAGCGAGCACTGATCCTCCCCCGAAGGGCCCGGAAGTTCATTCGTCCGGGCCCTTCGTCGTTCCCGCAGCGGGGCGGCGCCTGTCCTCCGGCGTGGTGGAGGTCGGCGGTGGACCGAGAGCCGGTGAGACCGGATCACAGCGCCTCGACGGCGACAAGCCGGCAGGAAGGTGGGGCGATACTCCGGACCTCGAGACCTCCGCTCCGCGGATCACGAGATGCCATCTGACCGCCGAGCTGGAGACGTCCGCCTCCCTCGGATCACCGAGTGATCCAGCCTGTCTGCATGGTCGCAGTGTCGTCGTCCGATGAGCTCCCCGTCCCCGTCCACGTCGAGACACTCGGCATCGGTTCGAGGGCACCCATTCTCAGCAGGCCTGTCAGGACTGTCCTCCCCCGCTCACGGCCGAGCCCTCTGTGATCGGCGACGGCGACGCTCGCCGGTGAGACAGAGGAGGCGACCTCCGGGCCTCGACGACCGTAGCTGCAGCGGCGTCTCAGGCTCCTTGTCCTCGCACCGACCGGCACGACCCGCTAGACGTACCGAGGAACTCTAAGAGCCGCAGGGGCGCCCGCGGCTCCGCCGGGGTGCGGGCTCCGCTGGGGTCGGAACGGTGTGCAGGAGTCCGTAGGGCGGCGCAGGCGCCAGAACAGGCGCGGCAGGCCCAGTACGGCCGCAGGCGCAGCAGTATCGGCGACCGTAGCGGCCACCACCGCCGGCACACCCACAAGCGAACAGGAGAGAGCCGCCACAGGCGTAGCCCGCTCACCCGTGACCGGAGCAGGAGCCGTCGCAGCGCTGCTCTGGAAGGGTGACGACGCGGCCCGACGCTGCTGCTCGACGCCGCCCGCTGCGCTCCCTTGCGAGCTTCCGCGTCGCGGGGAGTCGGATGTTCCCAAACGTGCGCCTCCGCGCGGAACGCCTCTGTGTCCTGCCAGCAGGACACCAAGAGAGATCCCGCTCAGCTCGTCATCCCTCACTGAGCGGCCCCGGCCCTCACTCCCGGCTCTCACCCGGATGTCCCTGCTCTCACCGGGCGGCTCGATCCCCCACTGATCGGCGAGCGACGCCCCTGCACCCAGCCGAACGGCCGAGCCGACCGGGCCCCGACCGCGCATCGCTTCCTCCTGGATAAGCGAAAAGGCCAGGTGCACGGAGCCGAAGCCCTCGTGCACCCGGCCCTCGGCCGTGCGCTGCGCCCTAGCGGGCGAAGTACCCGCGGTAGTACTCGTACACCCAGCCGGCGATGGCGACCAGGAAGAGTCCGACGGCGATGTAGGTGATCCAGAACCCCACGGCCAGGCCGAGGAATCCGAGGGCCGCGGAACCGCCCAGGATCAGCGGCCACCAGCTCCACGGGCTGAAGAAGCCCAGCTCGGGGTCTCCGTCATCGATGTCCGCATCGAGGCGGTCCTCGGGGAGCTCGGCACCCTGCGCCTTGTGGACGCGGCCGACGTAGAACGCGATGAACGCGCCCAGCACGGCCGAGAGGCCGATGCCGACGGTGCCGACCCACTCCACCTGGCCCGTGTCGAGCAGCGACCACACGATGTACGTGATGTCGGCGAGGAGGAAGAAGCCCGCGAGGAGCCAGAAGAGATTGACGTTGGCGCGCATGACCCTACTTCACCGTGCCTTCGGACTTGTCGTACGTGGGGGCGTCCGGAGCGTCCTTCGCCGGACCGATTCCGACGGGGATGCCGGCCTCGGGGTGGTTGAGGTCGAACGCCGGGGCCTCGCTGCGGATGCGCGGGATCGAGGTGAAGTTGTGGCGGGGCGGCGGGCACGAGGTGGCCCACTCGAGCGACCGGGAGAAGCCCCACGGGTCGTTCACCGTCACCTTGGGCGCCTTGCGGGCCGTGATGTACACGTTCAGGAAGAACGGGATCAGCGACACCGCGAGGATCATCGCTCCGACCGTCGACACCTGGTTCATCCAGGTGAAGCCGTCCTCGGGGAGGTAGCTGGCGTAGCGGCGCGGCATGCCGACGACGCCCAGCCAGTGCTGGATGAGGAAAGTGGTGTGGAAGCCGATGAACAGCAGCCAGAAGTGCCATTTGCCCAGCGTCTCGTTCAGCATCTTGCCGGTCCACTTGGGCCACCAGAAGTAGAAGCCCGAGAACATCGCGAAGACGACTGTTCCGAACACGACGTAGTGGAAGTGCGCCACCACGAAGTACGAGTCCGAGACGTGGAAGTCGAGCGGGGGCGACGCGAGAATGACGCCGGTGAGTCCACCGAAGGTGAAGGTGATCAGGAAGCCGATCGCCCAGATCATCGGGGTCTCGAAGGTCACCGATCCGCGCCACATGGTGCCGACCCAGTTGAAGATCTTCACGCCGGTCGGAACCGCGATGAGCATCGTCATCAGCGAGAAGAACGGCAGCAGGACCGATCCGGTGACGTACATGTGGTGCGCCCACACCGTCACGGAGAGGGCGGCGATCGCGATGGTCGCGTAGATCAGCGTCTTGTAGCCGAAGATCGGCTTGCGGCTGAAGACCGGGAAGACCTCGGACACGATGCCGAAGAACGGCAGCGCGATGATGTACACCTCGGGGTGGCCGAAGAACCAGAACAGGTGCTGCCAGAGCAGGACGCCGCCGTTGGCCGCATCGTAGATGTGTGCGTCGAACACGCGGTCGGCGCCGAGGGCGAACATCGCGGCGGCGAGCACCGGGAACGCGAGCAGCACGAGGATCGACGTCACCAGGATGTTCCAGGTGAAGATCGGCATGCGGAACATCGTCATGCCGGGAGCGCGCATCGTGATGATCGTCGTGATGAAGTTCACCGCGCCGAGGATCGTGCCGAAGCCCGAGAGCGCGAGGCCGAAGACCCAGAGATTGCCGCCGAGCCCTGGTGAGAACGTCGTACTCGACAGTGGCGCGTACGCGAACCAGCCGAAGGACGCCGCACCCTGCGGGGTGACGAATCCGGCGACCGCGATGAGCGAGCCGAAGCTGTAGAGCCAGTACGCGAAGGCGTTGAGGCGGGGGAACGCGACGTCGGGGGCGCCGATCTGCAGCGGCATCAGGACGTTGGCGAAGCCGGCGAAGAGCGGCGTCGCGAACATCAGCAGCATGATCGTGCCGTGCATCGTGAACAGCTGGTTGTACTGCTCGCGCGTCTCGACCACGTTCAGGCCGGGCTCGAACAGCTGGGCGCGGATGACCAGGGCCATCACGCCGGCGATGCAGAAGTAGATGAACGACGTGATCAGGTACATGTACCCGATGACCTTGTGGTCGGTCGACGTCATCCAGCGGACGAGGACGTTCGCCTTGCGCTGGACCGGCGGAGTGCCGGCGGTGCGCGTCGGGCGGGGTGCCGTGGCGGTGCTCATGCTCCCTTACTCCTCGTTCTCGCGGGCCGGCGCGCCGGTTCCGGGAAGGTTCGAATTGCGGTTGTACTCGGCGCCGAGCTGACCGGTCTGGCCCGCGTCGCGCAGCGACTGGATGTAGTCGTCGTACTCGCCCTGCGAGACGACCTTGACGTTGAAGAGCATCGCGGAGTGGTACTCGCCGCAGAGCTCGGCGCACTTGCCCGCGTAGGTCCCCTCCTTGAGAGGCGTGACGTACATGTAGTTCGTCTTGCCGGGGATCATGTCCTTCTTGTAGAGGAAGTCGACGACCCAGAAGGAGTGGATCACGTCGCGCGCGTCGAGCTGGATCTTGATCTTCTGTCCGACGGGCAGGTAGAGCGTGGGGATCTCGGACTCGACGAGCGAGCCGGCGGCGTCTCCGCCCTCCTGGTACTGGCCCTGGATGCCGGCGGAGTAGACGTCCTCGTCGACGTAGTTGAAGTCCCACGCCCACTGCTTGCCGTACACCTGGATGGTCTCGTCCGGGTCGTCGTAGGGCTGCTCGATGGCGGCCTGGTCGCGCGCGGTGAAGGCGAAGAAGCCGATCACGAGGATCAGCGGCACGATCGTGTAGAAGATCTCGATCGGCATGTTGTAGCGCAGCTGGACCGGCAGGCCGGTCTGCCCCTTGCGACGGCGGTAGACGACCACCGCCCAGATGGTGAGACCCCACGTGACGACGCCGACGGCGAGCAGGACGATCCAGGAGGTGACCCAGAGTCCGATGACGCGGTCGACGTGGTTCGTCGTGCCGGGTTCGGTGGGGAGCCAGCCCTGGAGCTGCTCTTGCGTGCAGCCCGCGAGGACGAGGGCGAGGGCTCCTGCGACGGGGGCAGCGACCCATCTGCGGATTCGGCGATTGAAGCGCACCGGTGACCTTTCGGAAGACTGGGGACCAGTTCACACGAAACTGTATTAGACCGGCTCCAGCCTACCCTTCCGCTCCGGCGGCCCAGTGCACAACGACCCGCTCTTGACGTCCCGGCCGAGTGGTGCAGTCATGACGAACGGCGCCCGACGGGCCACCGGAGTGGACTGTCGGACGCCGTTCGGAGGCGCTGCGGCCCGGGGCCGCGCGGCGTCAGTGGAAGCTGTCGCCGCAGGCGCAGCTGCCGCCCGCGTTGGGGTTGTCGATGGTGAAGCCCTGCTTCTGGATGGTGTCCTCGAAGTCGATCGAGGCGCCGTCGAGGTAGGGGACGCTCATCTTGTCGACGACGAGGCCGACGCCCTCGAACTCCACCGCGGCGTCGCCGTCGAGGGTGCGCTCGTCGAAGTAGAGCTGGTAGATGAGGCCGGAGCAGCCGCCGGGCTGCACCGCGACGCGCAGGCGCAGGTCGTCGCGGCCCTCCTGCTCGAGCAGGCTCTTGACCTTGGCGGCGGCGGTCGGGGTCATCGAGACGCCGTGGGCCGCGCTGGGCGGGGTGGCGAGGGGGGTCGCCGTCTGGTCGGTCAGTGTGTCTGACATGTCACTCCTCAGGGGACGGGCGGAACGGTCGTCGTGCCTTCCGGGATTCTACGGCTGCAACCCGGGTGGTCACCCGGGTATTCCACGAGCGGTGGTCAGTCGCGGTGAGCGGCGGCGCGGAGCAGGAACAGCGCCTCGGTCTGCGCGGCGCGCTTGAAGACGCCCAGGTGCAGCGACTCGTTGGGGCTGTGCGCGCGCGAGTCGGGGTCCTCCACACCGGTGACGAGGATCTGGGCCTCGGGGAACTCGCGCACGAGGTCGGCGATGAACGGGATGCTCCCGCCGATCCCGGTCTCGAGAGGCTCGCGTCCCCAGGCGTCCGCCATCGCGCCCTTCACCAGGTCCACGGCCCAGCCGGTCGCGTCGACCAGGAACGGACTGCCGGTGTCGACGTCCTCGATCGCGAGGTGGGCGCCGAACGGGGAGTTCGCCCGGAGGTGGCTCTCGATGGCGGCGAACGCCTCCTCCGCGTCCTGGCCGGGGGCGATGCGGGCGCTGATCTTCACGCGCACGGACGGGACGAGGGTGTTGGAGGCGTCGACGACGCTGGGCGCGTCGATCCCGGTGACCGTGACGGCCGGCTTCGACCACAGGCGCGAGAGGATCGCGCCGGTGCCGATCGGCGAGACCCCGTCGAGCAGCCCGGAGTCGCGGCGGAGGTCCTCCTCGGTCGTCTCGGGCACCGCTCCGTCGTGGTCGGTGAGGCCGGCGACGGCTACCGAGCCGTCCTCGTTCCAGAGCGTCGCGAGCAGGCGGACCGCCGCGAGCATCGCGTCCGGGACCGCTCCGCCGAGCATGCCCGAGTGCGAGGCGTGCGCGAGAGTGCTGACGGTGAGGGTGAAGGTGACGTTGCCGCGCAGGCCCACCGTCAGCGCGGGGGTGTCGACGTCCCAGTTGTCGCTGTCGGCGACGATGATCGCATCCGCGCGGAGGGCGTCGTGGTGCTCGCGGAGGAAGGTGGGGAACGAGCGCGACCCGAACTCCTCCTCCCCCTCGATGAAGAGGACGAGCCCGAGGTCGTGGTCCTCGCCCGCGACCTCGCGGAGTGCGCGCACCGCGGCGAGGTGGGACACGACTCCCGCCTTGTCGTCGGCGGCACCGCGCCCGTACAGGCGGTCGCCGCGCACGGTCGGCTCGAACGGAGGCGTCTCCCACGCCGACTCGGCGCCCTGCGGCTGAACGTCGTGGTGGGCGTAGAGGAGGACGGTCGGCGCTCCGTTGCGGGCGGCGCGGGTGGCCAGGACGGCAGGCTGGCCGAGCACGTCGGTGCCGTCGATCGTGGCGCTGTGGATCGCGACGTCGTCGAAGACGCCCGTCTCGCGCGCGAGCTCGGCGATGGCCTCGGCGCTGGCGGCCACGCGGGTGGCGTCGAAGCCGTCCCACGAGACGGACGGGATCCGCACGAGCTGCCCGAGCTGGGCGAGCGAGCGCGGCAGATCGTCGCGGACGGCGGCGAGGACGGCCTCCTCGTCGGAGGAGAGTGCGGGCGGAGTCGGAGCGTCGTGAGCCATGGAGGTAATCTTAAGAGACCCCCGATTCCAAGGACGTTCCCCGTGGCCAAGCACCCGATCGCAACCGACACGCCCGACGACGCCGGCTCGCCCGGCTCCGGGAAAGGCCGGCCGACGCCGACCCGGCGCGAGCAGGAGCTGGCCCGCAAGCGTCCGCTGGTCGTCACCGACCGCAAGCAGGCCGCCCGCGACGCCCGCGAGAAGGCCGCCGTGTCACGCGAGCAGGCCCGCATCGGCCTGGCCGCCGGTGACCAGCGCTACCTGCCGCTGCGCGACAAGGGTCCTCAGCGCAAGTTCGTGCGCGACTGGGTCGACGCACGCTTCAGCCTCGGCGAGTTCCTCATCCCGGTGATGGTCGTCGTCCTGCTGCTGAGCTTCTTCCCGCAGCCGGAGCTGCAGTACGCGACGCTCGTCATCCTCTGGGTGTTCTTCCTCCTCGCGGTGATCGACTGCATCCTCCTCGGCATGCGGATGCGCCGGAAGCTCGCCGAGCGCTACGGCGCCGACAAGGTCGAGAAGGGCATCCGCTGGTACGCCGCGATGCGCGCCCTCCAGCTGCGCGTCATGCGCCTGCCGAAGCCCCAGGTCAAGCGCCGCGCCTTCCCCGAGTAGTCGGACGGCGGACCACGAAGGGCCCCTGCGGTCGCGCCTCGCGCGGCTCCGGGGGCCCTTCGTGGTGCACGGCGGGTCAGGAGGCGCGGGCCAGTCCCCGGTTGATGTCCCGAGCCCACAGGGGCCCGCGGTAGATGAAGGCGGTGTAGCCCTGGACGAGGGTGGCGCCCGCGTCGAGGCGCTCGCGCACGTCCTCGGCCGTCTCGACTCCTCCGACGGAGATCACGCAGAAGGCCGCGGGGACGACGCCGCGGATCACGCGGAGCACCTCGAGCGAGCGCGCGGCCAGCGGGGCACCGGAGAGGCCGCCGGCGCCGGCCGCCTCGACCACGGCGCGGTCGGTCGAGAGGCCCTCCCGGGAGAGTGTGGTGTTGGTCGCGATGATCCCGTCCAGACCCAGGCGGACGGCGAGCTCGGCGACCCGGCCGACCTCGTCGTCGGAGAGGTCCGGGGCGATCTTGACCAGCAGGGGCGTCGTGTCGGCGGCGTCCTTGACGGCCGCGAGGAGCGGCTCGAGGCGGTCGATCTCCTGCAGGCCGCGGAGCCCGGGGGTGTTCGGCGAGCTGACGTTCACGACGAGGTAGTCGGCGAGCGGCGCGAGCAGGCGCGTGCTGATCAGGTAGTCCTCGATCGCGTCGTCCACCTCGACCACCCGGCTCTTGCCGATGTTCACGCCGATCACGGGGCGGCGGCGCGCGCTGCGCAGCCGGATCAGCCGTTGCGCCGCGGCCTCGGCGCCGTGATTGTTGAAGCCCATCCTGTTGACGACGGCGCGGTCCGCGATCAGCCGGAAGAGGCGCGGCCGGTCGTTGCCCGGCTGCGCCCGAGCGGTCAGGGTCCCGACCTCGACGTGTCCGAAGCCGAGCGCGCCGAAGCCCAGGACCGCGGTGGCGTCCTTGTCGAAGCCGGCCGCGACGCCGAACGGGGTCTCGAAGCGGAGGCCGAGCGTCTCGACCGCGGGCGTTCCGCGCGGGACGGTGGTCCGGCGCAGGACCGGAGCGAGGGCTCCGAGGGCCCGGATCACCGGGAAGCTCAGGTGGTGCGCCCGCTCCGGGTCGAGGCGGCGCAGGACGGTGCGGAACAGGAGCGGGTACACCCGGGCCTCAGATCTCGTCGGCGCTGTGGGGCACGGAGGTGCGCTCGGCGCGGAGCAGGGTGATCGCAGACTCGAAGTCGTCCAGCGAGTCGAACGCCTGGTAGACGCTCGCGAAGCGGAGGTAGGCGACCTCGTCGAGCTCGCGCAGCGGCGGCAGGATGGCGAGGCCGATGTCGTTCGCGTCGATCTGCGACGCGCCCGTGGAGCGGATGCTCTCCTCCACCCGCTGCGCGAGGACGGCGAGATCGGTGTCGGTGACGGGCCGGCCCTGGCAGGCCTTCCGGACGCCGCTGACGATCTTCTCGCGGCTGAACGGCTCCACGACTCCGCTGCGCTTGATCACGACGAGGCTCGCGGTCTCGGTCGTCGAGAAGCGCCGGCCGCACGACGGGCACTGCCGGCGGCGGCGGATCGAGAGGCCGTCGTCGCTCGTGCGCGAGTCGATCACTCGGGAGTCGGGGTGCCGGCAGAAGGGGCAGAACATCGAGGGCCTCTCGGTCTCAGGCGAAGCGGGCGTCGACGGCGTCGCCGTGGGCGGGCAGCGCCTCGGCGTCGCTGAGAGCGCGGATGTGCGGGGCGACGCGCTCGAGCGCACCGCGGTCGTACGAGATCAGCTGCTGCGGCCGGAGGAAGGTGTAGGCGCCGAGCCCGGAGGAGAAGCGCGCCTGCCCCAGCGTCGGGAGCACGTGGTTGGAGCCGGCGAGGTAGTCGCCCAGGCTCACCGGGGTGGTCGGACCGAGGAAGATCGCGCCGGCGTCGTGGATCCGCTCGGCCGTCGCGACGGGGTCGGCCGTGTGCAGCTCGAGGTGCTCGGGGCCGTAGGCGTCGCTGAACGCGCAGGCGAGCTCGAGGTCGTCGACGATCACGAGCGCGGACTGCGGGCCGTCGAGTGCGATGGCCACGCGCTCCGCGTGGTGGGTGGCAGCGGCCTGGGCGGCGACCTCGCGCTCGACGGCGGCGGCGAGCTCGGCGCTGTCGGTGACCAGGACCGCGGAGGCGGCCTCGTCGTGCTCGGCCTGGCTGACCAGGTCGGCGGCGACAAGGCGCGGGTCGGCGGAGTCGTCGGCGATCACGAGGATCTCGGTCGGGCCCGCCTCGGAGTCGATGCCGACCTGGCCGAGCACCTGGCGCTTCGCGGTGGTGACCCAGACGTTGCCCGGCCCGGTGATGATGCTGACGGGATCCAGCCCGATCGAGTCGACGCCGTAGGCCAGTGCGGCGACGGCTCCGGCGCCCCCGACCGCGTAGACCTCGTCGATGCCGAGCAGAGCGGCCGCCGCGAGGATCGTGGGGTGGACGGAGCCGCCGAACGCCTTCTGCGGCGGCGAGACCAGGGCGATGGAGGCGACTCCGGCGGCCTGCGCGGGCACGGCGTTCATGACGACGCTCGACGGGTAGACCGCCTTGCCGCCGGGGACGTACAGCCCGGCGCGGGCGACGGGTTGCCAGCGCTGGGTGACCGTGGCGCCGTCGTCGAGCTCGGTGGTGCGGGGCGGGGGGATCTGTGCGGCGCTGGCGCGGCGGACGCGCGCGATCGCCTCCTCGAGTGCGCTGCGAATGGCCGGGTCGAGGCGGTCGAGCGCCTCGGCGATCTGCTCGGCGGGCACGCGGAGGTGCGGGGGGCGCACGCCGTCCAGCCGCTCCGCCTGGTCGAGGAGCGCTTCCGCGCCGCGTTCTCGGACGTCGGCGATCAGCTCGGCGACGACGGGCCCGACGGAGGCGGACGTGCCCGGATTGCGGGGCACGAGGGCGAGGAGCTCGGCGGAGGAGGGACGACGGCCGCGGAGGTCGAGAGTCTGGATCATGGCCGCCCCAGTCTACGCGCCGCCCTCCCCCGCTCCCTCGCCG